>JALZVN010000043.1 GCA_023299965.1 Saprospiraceae bacterium
CGAGGGATCAATTCCACATCTAAGCGAAACAAAGCATTAGCTACCCTATAGGCTGCAATGGCTTTGAACCCCGGATATGATCGGATCACTTCCTGACTAGATCTCGCAGCTGGATCTCCGTCTAATACAGCCGAGGCATCTTCTTGTAGCATGCTCTCGATCTCGGGAATCATTTTATAGAAGGCATCACATTTTGTGGAGGCTGTTTCGTTGACATGGTCTGGTTGAAAGCTCAAAATGTACAATAAATCTTGTTGATTCTTTTTAGCATAGTACTTAAACTCTTCAATCGACTCAAATTGTCGAATCGCCAAATCAGGAAACAAGAGACCTATGAGATCATCAAAAAAACCCATCACCTTATCCGTTGGCGGACAAGCGTTGCATGCTTTATGCTTTTCAAATAATGTTTCTATAAATAAGTCTGTCATTTTAACCTCTTATTCCACGTAAAATAACGATAAAACAACTAAAAAGATTAAAAAAAGCACTCATATATAAGATACTGTAAGTATTGGCTACGGAGTGAAGCGATAAAATGTCGAAATTCCTACATAGCTTAAATAATATTTATATTTTTGTGATCCCCAGATGCACTATAACTAGTCTATACTAAAAACTAAAGTTTTGAATCACAATCAAATTGATATCCCCAAAATCTTTTGGGGAATCGCAATTACAACGCTCCTTTGGAATCTCGTGTGTTCTGTTGGATTTTTCTCTGATCTGCTTGTTACTGCTGAAGACATCTCTGCAATGAGCACCAGCGATCGAAAATTATATTTGAGTCACACTATATTCCATAAAGTGGCCCTTGGCCTAGGCGTTTTGGGGGGGCTATTAGGATCGATAAGCTTGCTTCTGAAGAAATCATGGTGCATCACCTTCTTTCTTGTATCCCTACTAGGAGCAATCATCCAACTTATTCTAAACATCACTGTGTCTGACATGGTAGGCATTTTAGGTGTATCCTCCTTGATGCTTCCTTCAGTAACGATTTTAATCGCGGCGTTTTTATATTGGTACAGCAGACTTGCAAAAGCACAGGGGATTCTTGGATAAAGAAAACCCACTCTAGACCTTGTTTGGAAACTAAATAAAGTCATCCATATGCGATTACTAACTAAGGATAGTAAAAACCATTGGACAAGGGATGGTAGTCATACCTGACTGCAGCGTAGCGGAAGTCCGGTAGCCCGTAGGGCCGTAACGAACGTGGAGTGACGAACAGCGCGGTGCAGCCGATATATGTATAGAAAAGGCAGACCTTTTCTATACATACATCGGCTGCATGGCCCCAACTCAAAAAAAGGCTACTCTAATAACTTAAATGAATCGATAAATTTATTGATGTCTCCGTCAACTAGCTTGTTGCTTGTGGAAAATACTTCAATCAGATAAAATCTATTGTTGGCCAGAACCATCTTATTTTTCAATGCATAATCTTCGCCTTGATAGCTAATCCTAGTCAAACGACTGGGAAAATCTGCAGACGCAATGGGTTCGCTGTAGATAATCTCCCCATCTAATCGATCTGCAATAGCAAGTAGTGTCTCTGAGAAAAACTGCTCTACCATCTCCGTAGAATCCGATGGAATCAGGATCTCAGGGTACTCATAATAGGTGACAGAATACTGAAAGACTTGAGCCGTCGAATCTTGAACTTTATGCGTATAAGTATGCAGCTGTATATCCCCCACTTGTGTAGGAATGCGCTGCGTCACCAGATCCAAGGGCGCTGGCGAAAGTATAGAGAATCCTCCATTCTCTGAGGTGAAAACACTCCAGTTGAGAGAGATAATGCTTAATATTGTGCAAGCAAACGCTATACTTTTCATAATTCTATTTTAACTCCTACAAAGTGACTCGTAAAGATAGTAACAGTTGTATAACGAATAAGATTAATAATAATTCCCTGTTCCTACTGCTGATTTTAGGGATGCTTGCTACGTTCTCATGGTCTTGTGAGGCAGATAGCCCTGCCAAAAAATCGGGTGACAAAACACCTTTGGCCTTGACACCACTCGAGGAAGAGTATGATGAGTCTAAGCAAAAATGGGGATTCATAGACAAAACAGGAACTGTAAGCATAAGCGGGGACTATGATGAAGTCGGTAACTTCACAGAGGGATTGGCTTCCTTTCGCAAAAAATCAAAGTGGGGCTATCTCAATAAACAAGGTAAGGAGGTCATCGAGGCACAATTCTATAATGCTTTTGCATTTGACCAAGGGCTGGCGAAGGTGAGCAATTTTGAACGCAACTATGGCATGATCAATTCGGATGGTGAAATCGTAATACCTATCGAATATAAAGGCATAAAGAAATTTCAAGAGGGTGCTTGTGCTGTGCAGAATAATGGAAAATGGACTTTTATCAATAAAAAAAATGAGACCATCATCAAGGGAGAATATGATGGAGTAAAGGATTTTGAAAATGGTAAAGCGATAGTAAAAATAAGCAAACAGTATCACATCATAAACAAGAATGGTAAACCGGTATCTGATACTTTTGAGAAAATTTCAGCTTTAGATAATGGTTATTACAAAATAAAGCGTGAAAAAAAATATGGCATCTTAAAACCAGATGGCACAAAACTTATAGATGCTACATACATGAGCATTAGCCAATCCAATGGGCAAGTAGTCGCTGTTAGAAAAGACAAACAGTACGTTTTACTTTCTCTTCCTGGCACTGAAATCCCAACGCCAAAAAATGACAATATTCAGTTTCTAGATGAGGATCGCTGGGCCTATGAGCTTGATGGACAAACTGGGATCCTAGACAATGAAGGGAATATAGTCTTGAGCCCCAAGTATAGTATCATCACTCCTTTTAAAAACGGATTTGCCAGCTATCAATCTAATGCATTGTGGGGATACTTGAATCGAAATGGAGAGATTTTGACTCCACCTCTATTTGGGCTAACTTGGGATTTCAAAGAAGGACTAGCAAGAGTAATTGGAAGAGAAGGGATCGGGTACATCAATAGAGAAGGGAGACTGACTTTCATTGCTGATGATTTTGATGCTCGAGACTTTAGTGAAGGACTTGCTAGGTCACCTCTACAATAAGCTTTGTACCATAAACTAAAAACCTATGAGAATCTTAAGTATAATTCTGTGTTTTTTGCTCCTCCAGCAGTGTGGGGAAAACAGCTCAAACGATCAGAAAAGCGCATGCAAAGCTCCTCTACCTCAAGCTATTTTCAATAAAGACCTTGCTCAAATCAGTACGCACAATTTCATACTTAAGGGACATGATGCCGAAGAGCAAGTGTTATTTGCGGATGGAAGTGAGCTGACTCTATATCAATCAGGGTGTGAAAAAATCTCTCAAGAATTTCGCTTTAAAATACCTATTCAGAAGGAGGTAGATAGGGTAAGCCTAAGTGTAGAAAGACTCATGTATCTCTCAAATCTAGAAGATAAATACATGTCTTTTGCCAATTGGGCTCAGGCGATAGCTGGTCTAGAGCAGGAATTCGCAAAAACCAATGACGTCGAAGTCGAACCTGGATTCTATGTAGGTTTAGACAAAATAGACAGTCAGAAACATAGCACTGTTATAATCAGGCTTTTTCAACGTTAAACAACATTACACTATTGACATTTTTGTTTTTTTTATACATTTTTGAGACTTATTCTGAATAGCCCAGTCTAAAAGAGAAGAATAAAGAAAATTATTGAACACTATGACACTACGCCTGATTGCACTCGCTATAAGTTTATCATTTTTATCCCTTACATCGATTGACCTCTCTGCTCAGAATCCTGACATTTCTGGAGTGAACTTTTACTTTCCAACCAATGCTTATCGACCGATAGTAACTAACGACATGGAATCCTATTTCAAGGAGCTAAAATCATACATGGCTGATAATGAAGATATTAAAGTCAAGTTGGATGGGTTTGCTCAAGATGGCAAAAATGAGGAATGGAATACGAGAGTTTCAAAATATCGTGTTCGTGCTATGCGTGACATACTAATAGATCATGGCATTAAGAAAAGTAGAATCGAGATCGAATATTTTGGAAAAGCTGGCTTCCTTTCAGAGGGCGAAGATCCAGATGATAAAGCTAAAAATAGAAGGGTCGAATTGAGAGTAAAAAATGCAGACTCCTAGTTTTGAGTACAAAAAAATAGGCTTGCTATTCTCGATGTCATGATGCAGATTTCATTCTAGCTGCAACACGTTTATTTACACACAATTATATCAAAAACGAGGGCTATTTGCCGTATTTTGATGCATGGTATTGCCTACAATATCACCCTTAACTGCTGAAGTTCAGCCTTTTAGTAGTATTATTATGGGGCGTCATCGATACCGACTACCCTCCTGGCTGCCCACTCGGCATCGACCGAGTCATTCAGTACTCCATGTTCATTCCGGTCCACATTTCGTACCTCATGTCGACTCCCCACTATCGTGGGTCTACTTACTATCTCTTGCCGAAAAAATGAGGAATTACTTCTCAAACCAGTTGAACTATACAATTGGTATCAATAAACAGCTCCAACTTTACTGATTAAACTTTGACATATTATCAGCGTTAAAATGCTATATTTGCGGGCATTTATTAAAAAAATTAATTTTCCTTATGAAGTACGATGTTATAGTTATTGGTAGTGGTCCTGGAGGGTATCCAGCGGCGATTCGATCAGCTCAATTGGGCAAAAAAGTGGCTATTGTTGAACGGGAATCTCTAGGTGGGATTTGCCTCAACTGGGGATGTATACCTACCAAAGCACTACTTAAAAGTGCACAAGTCTTTGAGTACATCAATCATAGCGAAGACTACGGTATCAATGTGAGTGGAGTCAAAGCAGACTTTACAAATATGGTAAAACGAAGTAGAGATGTAGCCAATGGGATGAGTAAGGGGATTCAATTTTTGATGAAAAAGAATAAAATTGATGTGTTGATGGGAGTTGGTAAACTACAGCGTGGAAAAAAAGTAGAAGTAAAAGATGAAGCTGGAAAGACGACTACTTATGACGCAGATCATATAATTCTTGCCACCGGAGGTCGTGCAAAACAACTTCCTAACCTTCCTATAGATGGAGAAAAAATCATAGGGTATAGAAAGGCGATGACGCTTGATTCTAAGCCTAAGAGTTTGGTCGTTGTCGGAGGTGGAGCTATCGGAGTAGAATTTGCTTACTTCTATAATGCTATCGGAGTGGAAGTTACTTTGGTTGAATTTTTAGAGCAAGGTCTAGTACCAAGAGAAGATAAAGACGTCAGTAAAGAATTGACTAAAGTATTCAAGAAGAAAGGTATCAAGGTACTTGGAAATACATCAGTAGAGTCAGTCAATACGAGTGGCAAAGGTTGCGTAGTCACTACTAAGAGCAGAAAAACAGGTGATATAGAAGAAATAAAATGTGATATTGTCTTATCTGCAGTAGGTGTTTCTCCTAATACTGAAAACATAGGCTTAGAAGCGTTGGGTATCAAAACGGATAGAGGTCTGGTTTCAGTAGATGCCTTTTACCAAACGAATGTTCCTGGTGTTTATGCTATTGGTGATATCGTTCCCGGCGCTGCCTTAGCGCATGTTGCTACTGCTGAAGGGATTATATGTGCTGAAAAAATCGCAGGACAACATCCTGAACCTATAAATTATAATAATGTCCCTTCTTGTACGTACTGCATACCTGAGGTAGCATCGGTAGGTTACACGGAAGCAGAAGCTAAAGAAAAAGGATACAAAGTCAAAGTGGGTAAATTTCCATTTAGCGCATCTGGAAAGGCAAGCGCAGCTGGAGCAAAGGAAGGTTTTGTGAAAGTTATATTTGATGAAAAGTATGGCGAGTTTTTAGGCGCTCACATGGTTGGCTACAACGTAACTGAAATGATTGCTGAAGTTGTTGCTGCCAGAAAATTAGAAACCACAGGTCATGAAATAATCAAAACCATTCACCCTCACCCTACTATGAGTGAAGCAGTAATGGAAGCAGCTGCTGCTGCTTATGGTGAAGTGATTCACCTTTAAAATATACAATATTATACTTGTCTGCGTTGTTAGCTTTCTTAAAAGCTTATCCTCGCAGACAAGTGTATTTTTATCTCAACGATCGACTATTGTTGAAATAAAAACGAACTAGTAGCCCCTTTTCCCAAGTCGCTTTCAAATGTAAATGTATTGCCGGTTACTTTCGCAATCGCTTCTACTTTACTCAAGCCTGTCCCCAGACATTCTTTATTCTCACTCAAATTATTGAACGGATCTTTCACATTATCTTTTACTCGAGAAAGGTTTACACCTAATCCGTTGTCTTTTACTTGAAGAACAATTTTATCATTCATTCTAAAACTAGAAATTGAGATTGTAATGGCCTCTAATTTTTGATTATGAACAATAGCATTAGAGATATAAACAGACAAAATTTCCTTTAGATACATTGGAGAAAACCAGATTTTACTCTGACAACTAAAATCTACTATATACTCTATTTTGTCACATTCAAATTCCTCTGCAAGCAATGATTTTACTGTAAAAAAGGCTTGCTTGAAATATATAGACATCGGTTCTTGATTTTCATTGGCATATATATCCGCCAGTTTGTTGTACGAATTCATAATTCTATTAATCGTTACAGTAGCCGCTTCCATTAATTTCAATCCGCGTTCTATGATATTTGGATCATCAGTTTGCCTTAATAATTGAGTATACGCTTTGAGCACAAAGATTGGAGAACGAATTTTATCGTTTAAATTCTGTGATAGCGTTTTAAGCAAAGTTGCATTGTAATCTTGATCAGCCCTTTGGTCTTTACGACTAGAAGCACTTGCCATCCCTTGTGGAACAAGAGATCTATTTTGATGATTATCTATAATCATATTAAATGGAGGTATTTGTTTTTTGGGTAATCGTTATTATTAGCACTAAAATGTGTAGTCCTCTTTTAGGTTACATACAATCACAATTAAAGTTTCATTTTCGAATTGCTAAAAAATACATTTGTAACAAGTTGCTAGCAAAAACTGATTCGATATAAAAGGTAGCGTATTTCAATCAACACCAATCATTGTATTAATTTAACTGACTATCCGCTTGTGTACATCAAAATAAATTGTCGAAATTTTCAGAATAGGATATGAATTCTTAGTCTTTACATAGTTTTTCAGTCTTTTACCAGAAGAAAGTGAAAACTGATAATTAAAATTATCCTTACTTTTAAAATGATGGGCGCTCGTTTTATATGATAGCATTTACTCATATATTCAGAAAACATCAAAATTGTCACATCTTTACACATTATCGAAATTTACATAAGTACTAGACAAATAGATACATTAAATGAAATCTGTACTATTCACATAGATGTCAATGATAATATGCGTCACAATTCCCTCTTTTTAGAGATTGTAAGGCTAAAAATAAATTGCATTTTATAGGTTTAAACTCGAAATTGTATTTTTTTTGCTTGCAGCGTAATTAAATTGTTATATCAGGGCACTTTTTTGATGATAGCAATGTTATTTTCACTTTAGAGTAAAGTTTAGAAAACTAATTTAAGGTAAAACACACTAAATAACAGTGCGACACATACTAAACACATTATTTATTTTAGCCATCTTGTGCAGTATTGCTTCTTGCAATGACGACAATTTTGACGATACAATAAACACTAATTCTGGAGTTGATTGTGATATCGTCTTAGATGATTTTACACTTTCCAACATCAATACATCTTTTAGTTTCATTAATAATTTTTCTAATGTAACATTTGAAAGCGAGGAACTGCAAGAGGTTATATTTTCCTCAGGAGCGCCTCAATTAATCAGTGAAGACTTAAATTTTGTATCTCTAGATTCCTTGAATTATTGTTTTAATTTAGAAAGTAGTACTTCCAAATTGATCTCCGAAAATGGAATTGAGTTTACTATAGTATCTGAATCAAGACCTTATTATCCAGAAGTTGAAGAGAATTATGCTGCAGATGTATTAAAAATATTTTACAACGATACTAATAACCCTGATACTGCACGAAGATTAGTATTTAGAAAGGTACTTGACTTAAAGAACCATCCTGCTCCATTATATTCAACGACTATTTTATTAGGTAAAAAACTTATAATAGATCGAGAATTTGACAACGTCGAGTTTACTGATTTCAACGACCCTATTATTAAATTGTACTTTAATGATGAATTTGGAATCATTGGTTTTGAAGATGAGTCATCTACTCTTTGGAAATTCAAAGAAAAGAATTAAGCTCTATTATAAATTTTTCTGAATATTTTAATCGAGGGTCCCTTAATACTATTGCTCGCAGTTGACCTCAAAATAGCATTCAAACAGCTGCAATCCTTTTATATCTTCTTCTATTCCCATTTCCATAAAGGTACACGTGGCTTCCATTTTTCTGATCAACTTCATAAATGTATCTACAGACCAAAAATTGAAAAAATCAAGAAACTGTAGTTTACCTTCATCAATACTAAATTGCACTATTCTAGGAATTTCATATTGTTTTCTCCACTCATTTAAAGCTTTCATATAAGCCTTCTTAGGATCTTCAAAATGAGAAAACGCTTCTTTTAAACAGTTCCACTTTTGATACCCATGGATGATTTCGTTAGATTCTACTCTAGGTTGACTGCTTACATTAGCGTCAATGGTGAAACTATATTTCACTTGCAGTTGTGAAATAAACGCAGCAACATTTGGAATTTTTTCGGCTGCAACATTTAAATTTTGAAATGAAACAGATCGTGTGCTAAAGTCCTCAATCCCTAAATTGACAAGCGATACGGGTGACTTATCTTTTGCATTGATCAAGCCTCCTTTGACATTTTGCTCCAACACTACCCTATCTGCTATTGGAGAATTAAAATTTAATCCAAATGCATTCAACTCAGGTATAAAAGCATGCGCTCTATTTTTATTGTGCATAGACTCATCCTTAATACAAACCTTTCCTAACCCTATTTCTTTGACCCAAGCTTTTATTTTGTCTTGGACTTCGGGAGTGACCAAATTCAAAGAGGGAGCGAAAAATTTCGCATATGGCGTAGATACATTGACCAGTGCTGGCTTATCTCCTGCAAACTGCAGCATAACTCCAAAGGAATCAACTCGCTTAGAGTTTTGCTCTTGACCTAAATCTAATTCTATCAAATTCTCCTTGTGTTGCTTTACTTTAACCTTGTTTAAATCAAATTTCTCTTCTTTTATTTCGGCAGCAATTGACAACTCGTTTAAATCTAGTACATTACGATTTTGATTTACAAGACTACGCTTAACTACTACTATCAAGGAAGCAATATTTTCAGATAATAACTCTCGATTGATTTTAGGTTTTTTTATATCATTCTGAGAATAGGTATTTAAATAATATGCTCTCTCCAGGTATAATTTATGATCCAATACTACGTCCAATGATTTTGCAAATCCATTGATTTGTTGCTCCCAATGCTTTTGTTGCTTGATGGCTTCCATGTCAGAGAGTTTATCGAAGGAAATACCGGCAACATCATGTATTTGAAAAGACAGGTTGTGTCGATCGTTAATCGACGCTATGACATCTTTCAAAAGATGGATATCATCATAAATGGGATAAGAGGGGACTATTAACTGCGAGTCTAAAAATTCGTTTACATCATAGTCCGATTGGGATACAAATTCACGAAATGTAAAATCCTTGAGTTGTAATTGGTTGTACAAATCTTCAAACTGTTGATCGGCCGCTAACTGGATGATACTTTCTTCACCCATTTCATTAAATAAATAGAAAAATCCTTGTTCATTCTTACGTAAGCTAGGATTGAGTCGGTATCGCATATGATCTTGGAGACCTGGATCACAATAACACAAATCAAAGAACTCTTTTCTCTGTGTAAGTGAAAGGCTCATATGATAATTTGTGGCTGCTTCTTGACTGGTCCACTCCCAATCTACAAATTGACTCTTTGCAAAAGCAGCAAGAGGACTAGCATTTAATGACATCCTACCCAAGTATTTAGTCAAAGCACGCTCAGTTTGTTTTTCTTTTTTACGAATTTTCACTGTTGCATGAAACTCATAGTGTGGGATAGCCTGATATACTGTTCTACTAGAAAATGGCAGAGAAAGTAGAAGATCTTTTGACCCTATAAAGGACAAAAAATGTTTTCTTTTTGTTTCTACAAGCTCCTCTAAGGAGTGCTCTAATTCTAAGTCTATAGCAAAAACATCCATGCGAGAAAGATCGTAACTTGGATGTCTTAATAAAACGAAAGGTGAAAATTGCATCTGCAAAACTAAAAGTTATCCAGTACCTTTTGTATAAAATTGTTACTTTTTGCTGGAACAATTATCTCTTCAACATCTACATAGCTTACAGATTCAGCTGCGCCTATTTTGAAGTTAGGGATTTCAAAGGAACTATGTGAACTTTTTCCTTCAACTACCCCACTAATCCTTGAACCATCTTTGAGATAAATGAATAAATCCATATTAGAATGCAATTTATTTGCATCTCTTTTAATGGCATCGGCAAATATAATTGTGCTTCTATTCTTCTTTTCCATATCTCCTTTTAAAACAATCAAGGTATCCTGAATTTGCACGTTATTGAGATTGCCGATTTTCATAATTACTCCCTCTACTGTAGAGCTGATCACGTAGCTATTGATCAATGAATCCAAAGCAATTGCCAAATCACTCTCAAAAGCAACAAGATTATCTTTTTTTCTAGGTTTAACCTTGGTAGCTAATTTCAACTTCTTATCATTCAAAAATTTAAGCTCACTGTTAATTTCAGAAAGTAAGCCTACTGGTCTTCGCTTTTGTTGTCTACGAAACTCTGTATCCTCTTCTGTCTGGATCCATTTCTCTTTTTGCTTAGTAAGCTCAGCCAAGCTAATTTCACGACGCTCAAACCTATCTCTTTGGTTGAAATAATTTTGCTCAGCTGTCTGCTCTAGAAGTTTAAATTTTACTATAGCACTATCAAATTCATCGATTTCATTTTGCAAACTAGCCGCTATACTCTTTAATTCTATTATTCTTGCCTGATCATCAATACTTAAAGACGCTTTTTTCTCAGTCCGTTTTCTATGTGTCCAGTCTTGCTCGGCTATTTCTAACATTTTATTATAGATATGCTTTGGCAATGGATATTTCTCTATTTGCTCATAGCTTGGAATGAAGTCACCTTTCTTTAATTTGATCATCCAATCTTGCATGTCCAGTATTTGCTGTTCTTCTGCCCCATAAAAGAGCGTGTCTCCTCTTTTTATTTCTTTTCCATCTTCTACAAGTGCTATTAGAGTTTCATGATTAGAATCTGACATTAGGACCTCTCCTTCTCCCAAGACTTCTTCTTCAGTACCTGGGCTTAGGTTTAAAGTAATATCTTGTGTAGGACCTTCAAGAAAAAAGATAGACCCCAATAGCACAAGGCAAACTAGCAAAAGCAGGTTGGCAAATCTTGCAAGATTTAGGGGTGGGTCATTCAATATGTCTGTTAAATAGCGCTGCACTTTATTCTAAATCATTTCTTAAGATTAAAAAATAAGCCCCACTCTTTTCAAGTAGTTCTTCATGAGTGCCCTGTTCTATAATCGCACCTTTATGCAAGACCACTATCTGATCCGCGTCTTTAATTGTATTCAAACGATGGGCAACAAATATCGTGGTTTTATCCTCAAAAGCTGCATTAATATTTCTAAGCAAGCGTCTTTCTGTTATCCCATCTAAAGCATTTGTTGCTTCATCAAGGAATAGTACCTCAGGTTGTTTATAAAAAGCTCTAGCTAATAAGACTTGCTGTTTTTGCCCCTTACTCAACTGAACCCCATCTTCACCTATGCGTGTTTCTAAACCGAGTGGCAGTGCCTTGGAGAAAGTGTCTAAGCAGGCAATTTTGATGGCTCTATCCAACAATCTAAGATCTATCTTGGTGGACATCATAGTGATATTAGACTGAATAGTATCTGAAAATATATACCCATCTTCAAATACGACACCCATTTTTTTATTCAAAAGTGAAGGAGCAATTGATTGCAAATCCAATCCTCCCAAAGTGATCTTACCTTCATTTGGCGCATACATTCCTACTAATAATTTGACAAGGGTTGTTTTACCACTCCCACTAACTCCAACTATGGCCGTTTTTTTGCCTTTGGGAATGTTCAACGTGACTTCATCTAGCACTATAGGGCTACTGCGGTCACCATACCTAAAACTCAAATTTTCCACTTCAAAATCCTTATCAGTAGACAGATGTTTATCATCTTCTATTGCATATTGTTTAGGTATGATGTCTGATACTTCTGACAAGCGCCTAAAACTTAGCTGCACTTCTTGGTACTCTACCATAAGGTCAAAGTATTCCACTATTGCATTTTTGGAATATGCTAATATATAAATGACCGCCATGACTCCTCCCACCGTGATAGCATCTTCTATGTAATATCTTAATGCAAAATAAAGGATAGCTATCTCAGTAAGCCATCCAATTACTTTGATGCTTGTTTTTTGGTATTGGTCTATTTTATGAAATTGCAAACTGTCAGATAATAACTCTGCCTGATTGCGTTCCCAAATAGTTTGACTAGACAATTCCGCATTGTGCAACTTGATTTCAGTAATGCCATTAATCATCTCGAATAACAGATCTTGATTTTTTGCACTTTTTTCAAGCATAGACTGTTTCGCAAATTGTCTCTTTCTTCTAAAAAATCGAGTAAAAAGCAATTGTAAAATAACCCCTATTATAAAAATGACAAAGAAGTATGGGTGCAGTAAAAATAAAACGATACTGGAAGCCAACAACATAATAAGATAAAATACTGCTTGTACAGAGGAGGACTGAAAGAACGCGCCCACCTTATAGTTATCATAAACACGCTGTAAAATATCCCACCTTAACCGTTTTTCAAAAAAGCGAATAGGTTGTTGACTCAATTTTTCTAGATATTGAGATACAAGCTTTGCGTTGGTCAAGGCAGCTTCTTGTTGGAACATCCAGTTTCTCGAAAGCTCTAAAACAATCTTTCCTAGTCCTAACATTGCAAAAGCAAATAGACCTTTCTGTAAAAGATCAAAGGCTTTATCTTGCAACCCATCAACAAGTTCTTTGATAACTAGGGGTAAAAACAAATAGATAAACAATAAAATAATGCTCCCAAAAATGAAGTGCACCCAAAATTTTGTATTTCCCCGTAGGTGGCTAAAAATACTCCCAGCCGCCGAAGCAGTAGCTATGTTTTGAGGCGTATTACTATGTGCCTTCTCTTGAGTATTTTCAGTAAGGATAGCCGCAGTATTCTTCGTGTTCACCTCTTGCTGATTCGATTGATCAGCAGTCGTATTGTCAACTGTTTCAGCTTCATTTGTTACAACCTCTTCTTCCATCTTCTCAAGAAGTAAAACGATCCCCTCGGAATTTCCAGGAGTAATCCAATTCTTAATAAAATTCTGTTTGGTAAGCTTCCGTTCTCCATACGCAGGGTCACCTATAAGCACATGGCTGTCACCAAGTTCATAAGCAACAACAAAATGGTTTTGATCCCAATGTATGATAGCAGGTAATGGTACTTCTGTTTGCAGTTGAGTATATCCAAGTTTTACTGGGAGTGTTTCTAATCCTAACTGTTCAGCAGCAGTTTTAATATTAAGTAAGGAGACGCCTTCACGATCTACATATGTAATCTCGCGCAAGGCTGCTAGACTATGCCCAAGACCATAGAAGTCACTCACCATAGCAAGGCAAGCAGCGCCACAATCCATGGCGTCTAACTGACGTACAATTGGGTATTTACCCATTTTCTTTTAATAGTTCGTTCAACAGTTCAGAAATAAGAACCGCTCTTAACAAAAATAGTCAATCTAGTTTGTTTCACACCTATTTGTACTAGGTAAATACAACAACGTGCTTGCAAATCATTATAGTTCACCTTTTTAGTCCTAAAACGCTTCACTTTTGCTACAGAGTAACTTGTTTATTTCAATCTCCGTCCTAAAG
>JALZVN010000044.1 GCA_023299965.1 Saprospiraceae bacterium
GATAGACGCGGATCGTTCAGGGTTGTCTCTCAAGTTTTTGGTGTTATCGGTAGTGATGTATCCAGGCGCTATCGCGTTTACGTTGACGCCTTTCGATGCCCACTCATTTGCAAAAGCCATGGTCATTTGTCCTATCGCCCCTTTACTGGCCGCGTAGCTCGGCACCGTTATGCCTCCCTGATAGCTGAGGAGCGAGGCGGTAAATACGATCTTTCCATTTCCTCTCTCCACCATCTCTTTTCCTATTTCTCTAGTGAGGATAAACGGAGCAGTCTGGTTCACTTCTATGACATGATTCCAGATATCATCGCCATGCTCGACAGCGGGTGCCCTTTTGATAGTGCCCGCATTATTGATCAAGATGTCAATGTTCGGAAAGTCTGATTTGACTTGTTGTATAAATGCATAGAGCGCCTCTCGATGACTAAAGTCGCAGGTATATGGAGTGAACTTTTTTCCGAGAGCCAAGACTTCTTTTTCTACATCACTTCCAGCACGTTTCAATGTTGCACTCACGCCTATGATATCTGCACCTGCATCCGCCAGCGCGACTGCCATTGCTTTGCCTATCCCTCTGCGACACCCAGTGACGAGTGCCGTTTTCCCATCCAATCGAAATGTATCTAAAGTGTTCATATATTCGGCTTTTTTTAATAGAGCTGCCCTATAGGGTCAAGGTAGCATTATTCTATATTTCAATACCTATGTAAGTCGAGAAAAGTACTATTCTATGTATAGAAGTTTTATTGGGGAGTGCCAGTGATACACGACTGAAAAAGTCGTGTATCACTGTCGGGCTGTGCAGGGGTGCGCTGTCGCTCCCGTCTCGACTGAAAAAGTCGAGACCAAGCCCTTACCATCCCTCACTCAAAATTTTTCTTTTTTATTTTAAATGACTATTCATTTGTTATACACCAAAATATATTATCAATATTCTTGAAAACGGATATAAAATTTTACCCTTTTAAATAAATTTTCATGCTCTTGGAAAGAGCAAATGTAATAGGGTAGAGTGAAACCCTATTACGGTAAAGCGAGCTTAGCAAATGCTGAAAGTACGCTACCATTGCTTGTGAATAAGAAATTTTATGCTACTAAATTAAGCTGCCAAGAAATACCATACTTGTCTTGACACCATCCAAATAGTTTTCCGAATCCATAATTGTCTGATGTGTTAGTATAATCATCTAAGGGGATCATAATCATGCCTCCATCTTTGGATAATTTTTCAAATAAGGTTTCTGTTTCTTTTTCTGTGTGGCAATCAACGAATAAGGACACTCCCGGAGTGAAAGACCAAGCATGATTATAGTTGCTCTCAGAGATTCGGTAGGTGCTGCCGTTCAAAGTGAATTCTCCATATTTTATGAGTTGAGGAGTACCTCCAGGTTCTCCCTCTGCATATTTTACTATTTTTTTGATGACCGAATTGGGAAACAAGCTTGTATAAAACTGTATAGCCTCTTCAGCTTTTCCGCACTGGTCTCCGACGAAGGTTAAAAATGTTGTGGTTTGCATTTTCTTACTTTAAGTTCGGGATGAAAGTAAGCATTATTTTTCATAGGATGTTTTTATATAAAAAAGATTTGCACCACTATAAGGGCAACTCTATTAACCTCATTCATTGTCTAAAATGAAATTCTTCCAGAATTTCTGCAAATTTAATCTTTGACATACGTCGTTATCCCTAAGTCGTTTATCTGAGGCTAAACTCCCTCAGTCTAGCCTCGTCTGTCAAATTTAAATTTAGACTAATTTAGAGGTTTATAGAGGTACCCATAATTCAGAATAGATTAGGTCTCGTAATTCGTGTTCAAGCTATTGTTTTATAAACTTAAATATTTGATTGTCTATTCGCATAAAATATATGCCAGTGGTGAGGTGGTCTACGTACAAGATGTCTCCATCTATGTTACCTTGTACAATTAATTGACCAAAGCTGTTAAAGATAGTATAGTTGTTATCTCTTATTGAATCTTGGTTGATATATATCCTATTGCGTACTGGATTAGGATTTGCAAGGTTTGTGATATTTGATACAACAGGCTCAGTACTTGTTATGGTTGTAAAGTATCCATCTAGATATTCAAGCCTATTTACCAACCAAGTTGTGGTAAAGGAAAAACGAGCTTGATCAAACAAGTAATTCGGATAGACTATAGACTCTCTATCGTAGATTTTATTTTGTGTAAAATACTGATACTTTTCAGTAATGCTATCCAACAAAGAGTCATTGCTCAAAATATGCGCTCTGTACTCAAACCATTTTTCTGCAATATCATAGGAGATGTTGTTTGGGTTTAAAGATAAAACTCTATCGATAAAACCATTGCTAAGAATATCATCAAAAGTATTGTCACTTATTCCTTTCCAATTGGTCCCAAAAACACCATCTAAATCCCATGGTATAAAAAAATAGGGTTCGTCAATATCATATTTTCCGATATAAATATTTTTACCTGTATTGTCAGTGGCTCGGATAAGATTTAGAAAGATAAAGTAATCCGCAAAATTGTCTTTGTCGAAATTAGACCATATCTCTCTATTGAAATGTACATCGGAAGAGTGTATTGCAAAATCTGTAAATGAGTAAAGATTAGTCCAGTCTGTTATGTCGTCTTCTTTTGGGTACCTGTATTCATGACCGCTCCAAATTCTACTGTCATTGTCAAAGTCTTCAAGAGCGTTGAAAAGTACGCCATCTGCCCAGAAAACACCCTTGTAAAGTTCACCTCTAATGTCGTCATCAAATTTTTTCAACTTCAGTTGTTTTCTGTCGACCTGTTCGGAGAGATTATATAGACCATTGTATGCCCCGTTTAAAAACATCTCCACATACATGATGTCCACGCCTGATTTTGCTTTTGGTTCTCCATCTTGATAGAAAGGGCTATGCATTTTTAGCCACAATTTATTAGCAGTATAACTGCGCAATCTTAAAGGTTCGTTGTAAAGCCCATCAAGTATCCAGTCATCATCCAGTCGTAGATTTCCAAATTTCACATCCTTAGAATCACCTCCAAAATCATCAGTCCAAAACTCAATATCATACGTTTTTTTAGGATTTTCTAAGGAAGATACACCTCTCAACTCAATTCCAATATTGGAAGTGATAACCTGATTCGAATCGGCATAAGTAAAGTAAGCCAGCCTTTTAGGCTCGTCAACAATTGTTTCATTAGAACTGACATGTACTAAAGGCAGCTCTGTAAAATAAAGTAAATATTCTTGTGAGGTTTCCCTTTTGGTTATAATATAGGCATCCGAAAAACTCAAATTCGTTGGAATGATGTTAAAGTAGAATTCATTCTCATTCAGTACTAGATTGATTTGTTGATACTCGTCATAATTTGGTGTATTTTTTAAATCAGAAATATGAGAAACGATTAGAGATCTATTTTCGTCAATTCCAAAATGATGTTCGGGCACATGTATAGTCAGCACTTGAGTGTAAGATGTTAGTGCATAAAGTAAACTTAGTAGGGTTAAATATATTTTCATTTCTAGTTTTTTCCTGGATATGATTTCCTCAATTGCTGTTGGTTAGGTAAAGACTTATTGACGTAAAGTATCAAAAAGATTCATTCGTCGGGGTGGCTAAACACAGAAATGACTAATAGTATACATTATAAATTATTACATATGACCATTGTCTGGCTTTAACTTATTTTTTAATTGTTAAAAAGTAGGATAAATTGTAAAATGAGTAAGTAAATTAGATAAATTAGCAGTATGCATCTGGCTCATGGTCTGTTTGATGGCATTAAGAGTAAAATTTGTCATTATACAAATACCCCAATTTACGTGTGTGGAGTTAGAGCCTTTTAATTAATTTTAAAGAGGTGCAGCGTTTTTAACATTATTGGTGTCTACATATTATGAGAACAAAGTCTACGCTACTGTTTATCTTCTTTTTTGTATGGTTTCATATGAGCTATGCACAAGACTTACATTTTACCAACTACGATTACGCACCTGTATATTTTAATCCTGCTCAAACTGGCTCTTTTTTAGGTAGTATTAGAGCTACTGTTGTAGCAAGAGACCAATTTTCTTCCTTTATTACTACACCTTGGAGGACAGGAATGCTCGGTGTCGATGCTCCTTTAGCATTTGGCTTTAGAAAGCAGGATTGGATTGGAGTTGGGATGTCTCTATTTCAAGATCAAGTAGGAGACCTTTCGTATAAGACAGGTGGTGTTAATTTTAGTTTGGCTTATCACCTGGGGCTAGATAAAAAGCAAAATAAGTATCTTACTCTTGGTCTTCAACAAGGATTTTTTCAAAGACAGTTAGATGTAAATAGAATTCGTTCAGAAGATCAGATCTCCTCTTTAAGTGGGGGTGGTACTTCAGATCAGAGTATTTTTAATGATTTCAATGATAATGGGTCGGGTTCTGATTTTGGTGCTGGAATTCAGTATACTGCAAAAATAGATAAAACAAACCTCTTCAATATCGGTATTGCACTGTCTCATATACGCCCTTTTGACAATGGGGCCATGAATACGGGGAGTTCGAGCAGTGAAAATCTTGCACCAAGTAGATTTAACTTTCATGGAAGCTATTATAATGAAGTGTCAAAAAAGCTTGACTTTGAATACGCCTTGTTTTTTAGTAGAGCTGCCAATGTCAATAATATTATGCCACAAGTACGAAGCTATTTTAAGCTGAAGAAAATGGAGAAAGTAGATGGAAAAAGAGTGACGCATGACAAAGGGAAATTGATGCTTGGCTTAGGATATAGGGTAAACGACGCTTTGTTGCTCTTGACAGGATACGAAATCAAAGGCTGGCAATTTGGATTCTCATATGATTTAACAATCAGCTCCGCCTCTAATTACAACAACTATTACGGCGCCATTGAGATTGGTGCTAAAAGAATTTTTAATATTTATAAACAACCAGAAGTTGACCCTATAATACTATGTCCAAAATTTTAAAATTTAATATAGTTTTTCTCTTTCTGTTGATGCAATCCATCTTTTGTGAAGCACAAAATTTGCATAAGACGTCTAAGGATTTGCCGCAAGTGAATAAAGAATTTCAATTGCACTTTTTTGTAAGTGTAGATTCCTTGCGACAAATGAATTTTACGCAAGCGGATATGCAAGGGGCTATAGATCAAGCCAATAGACTGTTCGCTCCAATAGCTGTATCATTTAGTATATGTGGATGGGATACTATTCCAGATTATACATTCGATTTGCAGATCGAACCATGGGAAAATGGGGAGATGTCAAGACTTTGGATTGCACAAAGAAAAATAAATATTTATGTACTAGAATTGCTGCAAGACGATCCTGATTTATGTGGGTATGCAGGAGGTCCTAGGGTAGTATTGAAAAAAGGATGTCAGAGTAGTTTAACCCATGAATTAGGTCATTCTTTTGGTTTACCGCACACTTTTTCTGGTGGTGAAGAACTGGTTGATGGATCTAATTGTGAGACAGCAGGAGATGGATTTTGTGATACGCCAGCTGATCCCTTTGTTGTGGGTGCAGAAATTGAATGGACTAGTGGATGTGAATTTATATACGAAGGGACCGATGCAAATGGTCAATTTTATCAACCAGATGTTGGAAATGTGATGTCCTATTATGGATGTTCTTGTGGATTTACACATGGGCAATATGTACGTATGGCGGAAACGATTTTTAGCTCCTTTAATAGAACTTGGTAATGAGAGACCTAATCCTAATAGTATTGATTATATTCTATGTTTGCAATCTTACGCAAGGGCAAACTGCTTCAGTGGAAAGAGGCTGTGTTCCTTTGACCGTTTTGTTTGAGTCTCCTAATGCATCTAATCATTTTTGGGACTTTAAGGATGGGGCGTCTTC
This sequence comes from Saprospiraceae bacterium, assembly GCA_023299965.1. Lineage (GTDB taxonomy): Bacteria > Bacteroidota > Bacteroidia > Chitinophagales > Saprospiraceae > JALZVN01. The sequence goes on from JALZVN010000044.1 coordinate 5,844, forward strand.
CAATCTTCAATTTCCAGAGCATATTTTCACGGAGGCAGGTGTCTTCAATGTGGAACTGCGAGATGAGCAGGGTGGCACAATTTTAGGGACTGTTGAAGTAACTGTTTTTGCAGATCCAATCATTAATGTTACTCCAGATGTAAATAATGGATGCGCGCCTTTAAATGTAAATTTCAATTCTAGTATAGATTTAGATTCTGAGTTAACCTTGGAAACTATAAAGTGGTCTTTTGGAGATGGGAGTACAAGTATAGATGCTAACCCAGTACATACTTATAATATCGGTGGTGAATTTGATGTCTCCTTGGCTATAACTACTAATATTGAAGAGTGTGACAAAACGCTCTTTTTGGCAGATCTAATCCAAATAGAAGATGTAGGAAATCTTGATTTTGGATTAGACATTGATGGTGCTTGTGCAGCTCCAAGCACCATTGGTATCAATAATAATACAATACAAGTTCCTGGTGTTTCTTATGAATGGGATTTTGGGAATGGGACAACAAGTAATGCTTTCAGTCCAGCGCCTGTAAACTATACAAGTGATGGAGTGTACACCATAACCCTTACTGCATCTGGATCAGGGGGATGTTCACAATCATTCGAACGTATGATTACGGTTGGTGAACCTATTATAGATTTTGTTATTCCTGATACGGTTTGCGTCCAAACTTTATTGGAGATTGAAAATAACACAGCAACAGCCTTTTTTAGGTGGCAGTTTGGAGATGATGCCAATATTAGCTCCTCTCTTTTGCGAGAGCCACGGGTTCTCTTCTCTGAAGGCGGTTTGCACACTATTACTTTAAGAGCCTTCAATGATACGAACTGTATTGTTGATACAAGCTTTCAAGTTTTTGTCGAAAATATTAGTGCTAGTTTTAGTCTTACTCCTGGGATTAGCTGCTTTCAAGAGACGGACATCATGCTTAGCGCTGATGATAAGAATTTAGCACAGTATATTTGGGATGGTGATTTGGGAACAGGACCTGAACACATCCTCAATTTCATCTGCCCAGAAAGAGATTCTTTCTACATTGAGATAAGAGATACGTTTAAGATTTCATTAGACGTCTTCTCAGATTTTGGTTGTGCAGCTACCGATACTGTAGCGTATTTTCAAAGAAAACCATTTGCACATTTTCTACCAAGTACGACTCAAGGCTGCGCCCCACTAGAGGTTACCTTCGAAGATGTTTCTGAAACAGAGACTTCCTTTAATTCCAGTGAATGGTTATTTGGCGATGGGAATACTGCGTCCAATCTAGCTACTGCAACAAATACATATACAGAGCCTGGAGAATACTTTGTCAAACTTGTTGTAGAGACTATTGAAGGCTGTAGAGATACCTCTGCTGGACGATGGATACATGTAGGTTCTAGAATAGCGCCTGAGTATACCATCAGCGATACAGATATTTGCTTGCATGAATCGATTAGTATTAGTTTAGATAATGTAGATGATCGAATTGATAGATGGCATGTATACACAGATGATGGTAGGACGGGGCATTGTGATGAGAGTAGACTTATGACCCATAATTTTCGTACTGAACCTGGGGATTATGAGGTTACTTTTACCATTGATTACAATGGGTGTGTGAATGATGTCACTGCACCAGAAACGATCAATGTGCGCGGTGCAAACGCCAATCTAGATCACATGTACGATTGCCAAACCCCTTATGACATTATGCTTACTAATTCGGGGCTAATGGCTAATCAAGTGTCCTGGTCAATCGATACATTAGAAATATCAAATGATCCTATTGCGAATTATACTTTTCCAGATCGAGGATCTTATATTGTTACATTGATCACGGAAGACACCAATAGTGGCTGTCCAGCGGATACTACTATGACAGAGCTGTTTATCACAGATCCTGTTGCGGATTTTATACTACCTGATATGATTTGTGAAGATGTGCCATATACCTTAGATGCATCTAATTCTGTGGATGTTGATATAGATTGCTGGCAAGGATTTTTATGGAATCTTCCTTTTGCTCCGAGACCCAGAGAACTGCGCACGGATACCATTTCACACATTTTCTTTGAACCCGGTGAGTATGATGTTCGACTAGTGGTCGAAGATCGACATGGATGTAGAGACACGATTATTAAATCGACCAGAGTCTATGGTATAGACCCAGAAATCGCTATAGATAAAGAACTTATTTGTGCACCAGATATGGTAACGTTTACTAATCTTAGTACTGCGGATACCTCAATTGTTTCAGCAGTTTGGAGTACTGGTGGATCAGATATAGAAACAATGGTAGAGTATAGTAAAGATTCCTTGGTCTTTGTATCAAATGATTCTGTAGCTCCTTTTATAAACACCCTAGTATTGACCGATGCTCTAGGATGTCGACTCGCTATAATGGATACGGTGCATGTATATCAACCCACTTCAGGGATCAGCTTTGATCAGGGACCCACGATTTGTTTAGGGGAAGAGATTTCTTTTGTAGCTGTAGACTATACTGCACAAGGCTCTTCTTTAAATTTCAATTGGGATTTTGGACCCTTTGGGACAAGTAATGAACAAACTACAGATATTACTTTTGACCAAACTGGAAGTTTTCCTATGTCATTAGCTTTTGAGGAGATTTCGTCAGGATGTGGAGATACCTTAGGTCTAGAAATAGTTGTTGTTCCATTCCCAGAAGCGAATTTTATAAGCCCATTGGATGATGTAGACCCAATTTGCTTCCCTACCCAAATTGAATTATCAAATGTATCGGTTGCTTCACCAAGTGACAATGTAGGATGGTTTGCAGATGGGGTAGGTCCATTTGGAGGAGATGAGCCGGTCTTTGCTTTTGAAAGAGGGACTCACCTTGTAGATTTAATTGTTACATCGCCTTTTGGATGTGCAGATACTTTATCTAAATCTTATACCTTGGTAGGTCCAGAAGGAAACTTTACCATAAGTGATGATGCGCTTTGCCTAGGGGATGAAATAACAGTTGGCATCCTTGATACAGTGGATGTGACTGGCTGGAGGTTCGCATTTGGGGATGGGGTAGTTGTAGAGAATATAAGTCCAGCTACACATGTATATGATTTCAATCCAGATGAAGGATTTAGAGAAATTAGCCTCACACTTTTCTCAGAAGAAACAGGCTGTGAAACGATAGAGAAGATCCAAGTGACGATTGATGGACCAATAGCGGATTATGAAGTTCTTGATAGCTTAGAATATTGCCAAGGGCTGGCGCTTTTTAATAATCTTTCAGAAGATGCTACACAGTTCGAATGGAGTGTAGATGGAGGGGTGTTCTCAACAGAGACGAATCCGTCTTTCAATTTTAACGCCACAGGAGACTTTGATGTGACCTTGACGGCTACCAATCCGGGAAGTCCATGTGTGTCAGACACTACACAAACGATCACGCTAGGAGACTTATCTGATGACGTTATGTTCACGATGCCTAATGTCTTCACACCTAATTCAGATGGCTTGAATGACTTTTTCAATATCGTATCTAAGAATCCTGACTTTCAACAATTCATCCGTGTGATTACATTTAAAATCTATGACAGATGGGGACAGTTAATCTATGACAATGATGATCCAACTAGCGGTTGGGATGGGAACTATAACGCTGACTTTGCGCCAGCAGCGGTTTACGCTTATTACATAGAGTATGAATTGATTGATTGCAATAATCAATCAGAGAAAGGGAATGTTACTTTGATTAGGTAGAGGTACCCTAAGGTTTTAATAGAGGTACCCAATAGTTGTTTTAGCGTTATTTAACCTCTATTTTACTTTCCAATCAACACATTATACGCCTCAGGTATTTCAACACCTGTAAAGCCATTGGTCAGGCCGTAAATAATGGTTATAGTAATAGCAACTCCTAAGAGGATTAAGAGTTGAGCTTGAAGACGA
>JALZVN010000045.1 GCA_023299965.1 Saprospiraceae bacterium
GTGGAGGGGGAAGTAGGCTTTAATTGCCTACTTTTTTATCATTCTCAGTGATAATAATACTTGTATGTAAACTCGATAAAGCAATTTTAAGTTGCTTTATTATAATGATGATTTGGTAATCTTTGTAAAATACTACATCGATTTTAGCTTACATCTTTGATTGTTAGTATGTTACGCAGTAGGTGCGCTTTTTCACAATATACTACAGTCAGCGACTTATCGCTTATTATCAAACCATTGTGTATTACAAAAATATATAATATGTGTGAGATATAAAAATCTGAGCATCCAGAACTCGGCATGTAAATTTCAAATGGTATTACTTACCAAGATTCCTTTTGGACTAGCGCTGTGCAGGATAGCCGACGATAGTCGGATAGTGCGCAGTACCGAGCTGACTAGCGAGTCCGGAACATAGCGGCGGCTTGCGATGGGGAGTGGGCAGGATAGCCGCAGTCCCCAAATCATTTTAGTCAATGAATGAGGTTAATAGAGTAACCCTATATTTAAGCAGATAAATACTTGTGCAAAAAGCCACACATGGTCTTGTAAAACTCAAACTGGTTTTCTTCATTGCCGAATCCGTGTCCTTCATTGTACTTGACTAAGTAGGGTACATCTACGCCTCGGGCGCGAAGGGCTTCTACGATCTGGTCTGATTCGTCGATATTGACGCGCGGATCATTGGCGCCTTGTACCACCAATAGTGGCGTGGTGATCTTATCTATATGTAGCGCCGGTGAGGCAGCGGTCATCTGTTCTTTATCCTTTTCGGGATGTCCGACCATCTCGTACATCATGTCTAGGTATGGCTCCCAGTAGGGCGGAATGGTCTTCATGAAAGTAAAAAGATTACTCACCCCTACGTAGTCGATGGCGCAGGTATATAGCTCAGGCGTAAAAGTGATGCCCGCCAATGTTGCGTATCCTCCGTAGCTCGCTCCATAGATGGCGATGCGCGCTGGATTGGCATAATGATTATCGATTAGCCATTGCACCCCATCGCTGATGTCGTCTTGCATAGTAGCTCCCCACTGTTTGAAACTCAGCTCCCAGAAGCGACGACCATAGCCTACGCTTCCTCTAAAGTTGATCTGCAGTACACCGTAGCCTTGAGAGGCAAGCAACTGTATTTCTGGATTGTAGCCCCAATAGTCACGTGCCCATGGACCTCCGTGCGGATTGATGACAAAGGGGATGGCTTGACCTGCTTGGTGATTTTTGGGAAGCGTCAGATATGCATTAATGGTCTCCCCATCACGAGATGTATACTGTATGGGTTGCATGGGTGCCATGTCTTCCTCGTTGATCCAAGGACTGATTTCTATTATTTTTTTGAGGGTATCGGTCGTCGTGTCGTAGAAGTAATAGGCGCCCAAAGAACGATCACTGTAGCTACGGATGATGTACTTGTCTTCATTCTTACTGGCAGAACTGATGACGACTTCATAGCCTGGTAGCTTAGCTTCGAGGTTTTGTTGGAGTTGTTCTCGCTGGGTATCTAAAAAGTGAATTTGCCTTTTGGAGGTGAAGTAGTTGATGGTCGTAGGTACTTTGCGCTTGCGCGAATAGGACATCGAAGACACGTCTACTTCGTCGTGGCTAAATATAATATCGCCTACTTCTTTACCTGTGTTGAGGTCAAATTGGGTGATCACGTTCTTGTCTCGGTTCAGATTAGAGCTGACATAGACTATATGATCTTTTTGGAAATCAAAAAAGAGAGGGCTTATATTTTCTTTAAAATTGGTGCGCAGAATGTCTTTGAAATCTTCCTCCTCTGTCGCTCGATACATCAGCACAGAGTTGACGCCATCTACGACTCTAGTCGCTATGCGCAGTTTGCCATGGTGGTCGGTCATCCAGCTACTGATGGCCTCCATTGGGTTTTCGTTTTTTGCCAGCTGGGTGATCGCCCCTGTATGGATGTGGATACGATAGGGCTCAAATAGCTGAGGATTGTTTTTGTTCATACCGATGATCATGTGATCTGGATCATCACGGAGGCTATCTATAATGTTGATACGGATATTCTCATAAGGCGTCAGTTCGATTAGATTCTCGCCAGAGATGTCTACCGCAAAAAGGGAAAAGTTTTCATCTCCACCATTGTCCTTGATATAAATGATGCGCTGGTCTCCCTTCCACATATAGCCAGAGATATCTCTTTCTTTTTCAAAAGTGAGTTGCGTCGGAGTAGGGTCTCCATCGATGGGTTGGACAAAGATGTTTTGTCTACGCTCGTAGGGCGCTTTGAATGAAAAGTGGGTTCCTGAGGGCGAAATCTGGTACGCTGATTTTTCTGGCTTTTTGAAAAAGTCTTCCACTTTGTACTGACCAGTAAAAGCGGCTAAATGGATGATATTTTCTATTTCTGCAGGCTTTGAAGGGAGGGCTGTATTGCCAGGTAGCTGATTTGACATTTAATGTTCTGTTAAATATTAAGTAATTTCTATATTCATTGGTTTGATAATAAATGCTGAATCGCTGACTGCTATAAAATTAACAAAGTTCTTTTCTGTACAATTGACTGATAGTCAATGTTGTTATCTGCAGCTAATATAGTATTTTGCAAAAATTATAAAACCATTAACACATCTAGAGATATGATTACGTCTTTAGTATAAATAAAGGTATAATCCCAAAAGATAAAAGGTGTAAAATACCACTCAAGTTGTGATGAATTATTAATAATGTCTAAAATTTGAAGGACAATTTGTACATTAGATACTTATTGGTGCCAAATCGGCGTCTTGCCCTCAAAGACAAAGCAAAGATGTTGTATCTTTGTGCAAATGAACTAAGTAAGTGAATAGATACTTTTACAGCTCCGTAATCCTAATTTTCATGTGCACTCAAAGCTTGTTAGCTATAAGTGGATCTACGAATACCATGAAAATGGACACTATTTTACCTCCTGTCTTTCTGATAGGAGAATTCGAAAATCAGTATAATGAACTTATTGTAGATTACGAAACGCTGCTTTTTACGGTTTGTGATTTTGACATGGATGCTGCCTTTTCTAAGTGGCAGAGTATGTTAAGGGGGATTGACACTTTTGCAGAGCGTAATGATGTTGACTTGGACGGCGTAAAAATTTGGCTCAACGTATTCATGGAGCCGGGTGGAGAAATTTCGCATTTAGCATATTACTTAAAGCCTATGTCTAAAAATATCGATGATGCTATATTGAAAGCCTTATTCAAAGAGTTCATCAAAGATTATAGATTCCCGTTGTTGGCAAAAAGTACGTATTCACATTATGGTACGGCATCTTTTCCAGTTTTTCCGATCAGAAATACTACAGCACCTACTGGGGGAGGTCAATTATCGACAGGTCAAAACTAGATTTTTCTTCTTTGCATTAGGGATCTCCCTAAACGAAAAAAGACCATCCAAAACATTGGCTGGTCTTTTTTTATAAGGTAACCTTTACGGTTATTTGTAAACGCTAGACTTCTTGAACTTTTTGCAAAGGCAATAGTAAAATATTGCTCTGTATTTATTTCTATTGCTCTTACCCATTTGTTCGCAAACTTCTTGGATGGCCTCATCCAATTTAGGACCATCTTTCAAGCTAAGTTTTTTGATCAGGTAATTCTTTTTTACACGGTCTAATTCCTGTGGGTCTCCGCAAGAAACAGAACTAGCATCTTTGTTGTAGATAGAAGG
>JALZVN010000046.1 GCA_023299965.1 Saprospiraceae bacterium
AGATTTCTTCATCTTCAAAAAAAGCAAGCCATGTCATTATTCATACAGAGCCTACAACAAATCGTCCACAGAATATTACATCCAAAGTATATCTAAAGGACAAGAACTTTAACTCAGGAACTACCGAGATAATGCAAAATCAAGGTAGTAACTCTATTACAAGATCTACTTCCAATTCAAGTTTAATAAGCGCCAACTATACATCGGATGACGAAAAGATCGAACGTCCATCTGCCTTGGAGACTATTCCTACTTTGTCCCCAAAAGACGTTTCATATTCATCATCTGATGACTTACCCATTCAGCAGGCTATTGCACTGAAGAAAAAATCTGCTTTTCGATTTTCTTTGGGGCTGTACTCAGGGGTGGGATTGGTCAATAGATCGCTATCTGTCAAAACCGATACTGATGGAGCGCAGCTATTGCAACTCAGAGAAGCAAGTGAAAAATCTCTTGAATTACTCAACAGTGGAATCAAATTTGGCATACAGCATAAAAGTGGACTCTTTGGGTCTATAGGTTTTCAGTATGCTAGAGTAGCTGAGCGTTTTCAATTTGACGAAGATGTTCTTCAATTAGACTCTTTACCGAATCAGGTGATAGGGTTTTCTAATAATTTACTAGGGGACCGTAATATTATTCGTGGGACTGTACCCAATAACACAGTATTCGACTTGGAATATAACTTCTACAATAACTATCACCTGCTTGAAATCCCATTAACGCTAGGCTATAAAAAAACGTTATCTTTATGGAGTATTGGTGTTCGAGGAAGCTACATTCAAAATGTTTCTTTGCGTACCAAAGGACGAATCTTTAATGGTCCTATTGATGTCGCTAATATCACTGGAGATAATGACATTTTTAAGAATAAACTTAATGCATCTTTTGAAGGTGCGCTACTGAGCTCATACCGATTGGCTCCTAGAATAGAACTGGGACTGGAAGTTTACTATCGCCATATACCTGAATCTATAACAAGATCTCAATATGCGTTAGATCAAAATTATAATTGGATTGGAATAAATACTACTTTGAATTATTTATTCTAAAGCATAAAAACAAAGTTATTTTGAATACTCGTTATCTCATTTTGTTTCTAGTATTACTTTTTCTAGGACATATCACTCTTTCCGCTCAAGACTGTCCAGAAATGGATATAGTGCTCCATACCCAAGCGGATGTTGACAATTTCAAATCGTTGTACCCTGACTGTAGCCAAGTTGGCAACTTTGCAGTTATCATATTTGAAGAAGATATTAGTGACCCCATCACTAATTTAGATGGCTTGTCCAACATTGTAAGCATTCAAGGGGCTTTATCTATTCATAATTGTTCCAAGCTTAGATTTCTAACTGGACTTGTCAATTTGAGATTTACTGGTCTTGACTCGCTTGTTATTGTAAATAATCCTATGCTTCAGCAATGCGATATAGATGCGATCTGCTCAGCTGCACGAGAAGGAATAAATCTGCCCACTAGAATAGAAAATAATGAAGCAGGATGCACCTCCTATGATGAGATTGTTTCCACCTGTGTAAATACTAACTGCCCAGATAGAATAGTAGGATATACCTTATTGGGCGATTTTGAAGGACACACTTATTTCAAATCCAATATTGATACCACATGGACTGAAGGTCGAGAAACGCTAACCGCTATTAGAGAAACATTTGACATAGGAGATTTTAATGTAGTATCTATTCAATCCGAAGAAGAAAATGAATATGTAAAAAATAGCATCACAGAAAACTCCTTTATTGGGTTGAACGACTTAAATGAAGAAGGTAATATATCGTGGGAGGATGGTAGTCCATTGGATTTTATCATTGGAGGTAATCTTCCAGAAAACAGTGTTGATAAGGATTTTGGTTTAATCTCCGAAAGCTCGGGACTGTGGTCATTAGCAGTGGATAGCATCAAAGCTCCTATCACTGCAGAGTTAGGTTGCTCAAGTTTGGCTACAGATTTGGCATTAAGCAGATTGGTACCGTCAGCAAGAAAAACGGAAGATCCTCTTGTAGAGGTGACCGGTAGTAATCAACGAGTGCCATTTCATATGGCTGTACAAAATATAGGTACATTGACCGCAAGTGATACCTTCACAATTAATACTTATTTATCAACGGATAAGACATTCAATCCTAATGAAGATATCTTCTTGGAAGAAATCAGAACGGGCTTTACTAATCCTCGTGGAGAGGAAGTAATAAACGCAACGGAGTTTACATTTGTAGTACCGGACAGCCTAGGGGGATTGTTCTATTTAATTTCTGTGATTGACGAAGAGGATGTCATAGAAGAAAGAAATGAAAACAACAATATAACCGTTAGTAATATTCGACTTAGAGTCTTAAATCTCACTAATAAATGTTTGTCAGGTGGACAGACACTTTGGACACAAACACAAGTAGACACGTTACTAAGCCAGATGGAAGACTGTACGGTCTTAAATGGTTCTATTATACTGCAAGCAAATGATTTAAGCGGCGCTCCCTCTCAAGATCCAATTGTAAATTTAGAAGGTTTATCACAGATAATTTTTATAGAAGGATATCTTGCACTAACCGGCTTAACGGGCCTCACTAATCTTTCTGGACTAAATAATCTCCAAAAAATAAGTAACTCCTTGACATTAGAGGAGACGGCTTTGACGAATATTAACGAATTAGCCAATCTCGATACACTTGGGGGACTATTTGTCAATAGCAACCCAAATCTTGTTGGTTTAGATGGACTTAATGATGTTCAACTTATTTATGGAAGCCATGAAATTTCCAATAATCCAAGTTTAACTACATTGTACGACTTCAATAATAATAGTGCCAGATTGCTATCCCTTTCTTTGCTTGGCGTAAATAATAATAAAAGCTTGACGGACTGTAATACGAATGCAATTTGTACGGAACTATCATCCATTCCTATTGCTGGCTTTGTATTCAATTATATATTCGAAAATAATGGACCATCATGCATGTCCAATGCGGAAGTAGAAGACATCTGTGGCAAGCGCTTTCCAATAGAAATGGAGATCTATCTCGATCTTAATGAAAATGGGATGCGAGAAGAGGACGAGGTAAGCTTTTCAAATGCTTATCTAGAAGTATTAGAAACTAATGAGAGATTTTTCATGACTACTGAAAAACCAAGTAGAAGTATTAGTTTACCACGGGGAGAATACAATTTAATTTTTGATCAAGCTGCATTTCCAGATTGGGTTATCACTACTGGAGAGTCTTCTTTTAAGCGAACAATAAATGGAGGCACTCTCCCGGCCCCAATATCTATAGGTTTGTATTATGCTAATTCAGAGGCACCCGAAACAGAGAATGACATCTTCACATACATTGATAGTCCTAGAACTAGGTTTGGAGACATTGTTGAATTTCAAGTACACGCAAGAAATAATGGCGCACTACCTAGATCTGGTCAAGTTATCTTATCTGTGGATGAAAGAATTCCAGTATCTGTATTTGTAGACCCCTTAGATGCTGCGCTTGGAGGTAATATGTTTCAGTACAACTACACTAATCTTTTACCCGGTCAAGTCTTTACACGCCGAATAAAACTAAACTTAGGAGATTCTAGCTTGGAAGAAGGATTAATGCTGGAATTCAACAGTCAGGCCGTTTCAAATTCTGGAATACCACAAAGAGCTTTCACTTATGCAAGTCCATTGGCTAGCGTCTTTGATCCAAATGAAAAATTATTGATGCCTAGCAGAGAAGACAATATCGTTCTACTGGATGAGGACCTAATCTATACCATCAATTTTCAAAATGTAGGCATGGATACAGCTTTCAATGTAATTGTTAGAGATACCTTGGACGAGCATTTGAACTTTGAAGATCTTTTTGCGTCTTCTATTTCTTATTTTGCAGATGTAGAACCCACTATTGATATTAAGGACGGACGTTTTTTGTGTTTTACGTTCGAAAATATCAACTTGCCTGGAGATCAAGTAAACTTCACTGAAAGTCAAGGATCTATTTCCTTTGTCATAGAAGCAAAAAAGGATCTTGATGATAATACTATAGTAGAGAATACCGCTCACATTGCATTTAATAGAGATATCCCTATTGCTACTAATACGGTAGTCAGTCACATATTTGAAGAACTTCCTCCTTGCATATTTGAGAACAACTTGACTTTTGATGAGCAAAGTGAGTTAGATGATTTCATACTACGCAATTGCGCAAGTATCGCAGGGACCATCTTAGTAGAAGGTGCAGCCATTACCAATCTGAATGGGTTGAGTAATATCAATAAATTATTTGGTGATTTAATTATTCAAAACACCACCATTAAAAGTCTGGATGGTCTGAATAATCTCAACTGTGTCATTGGAGATATTGAATTGCGCGGAAATAATGAATTAAAAGATTTAACTGGGCTTGAAGAATTACAATTCATTGGTTCAAATTTTATAATTCAAGACAATGATGCCTTGAGGAACTTTGTAGGTCTAGGACCCTTAGAAAGAATAGACGGTAATCTAAGCATCCGAAACAATGATGTATTAATAAACTTCAATGGTCTTGAAGTACTATCTAAAGTAGAAGGAAATTTCACCATAGAGAACAATAGTGCGCTGACTCAATTAGGTGGACTCATAGAATTATCTGAAATAAACAACAGTCTAGTCATTATCAATAACGTAAGCCTAGATGCCCTTACGGGTTTAAGTATGCTTCAAAGTATAGATAAGGACTTCATCATCTATAACAACCAAGACCTAAAGTCACTTCTCGGTTTGGCTCAACTTGAAAGTATCGGTCGTAATTTCGAACTGGAGGAAAATCTATCCCTTGAGACACTGAATGGCATGAATAATATCATTACCATAGATGGAGATTTCATTGTATCTAAGAATCAATCTTTAAACAACTTTGAAGGTATTTCCACCTTGGAAAACATTGGAGGAAACTTTGAGGTATCAAATAATAGTTTGTTAACTAGTTTTGACGGACTATATTCTGTGACGGCTATAGGTGAGAATTTCGAACTTCAAAACAATGAGTCTCTTAGCAGTTTATCCGGTCTAGGTAATCTAAGCAGAATTGAAGGAGAACTTATTGTCTCTGGAAACGAACAACTTTCTAATTTGATAGGCTTAACTACTTTGACTCAAATAGATGGAGGGATTACCTTATTCAACTGTGGTTTAAAAACAATGGAAGGACTTGATGCAGTCACAAGCATCGGAAAACTTATCGTTATACCGGCAAACAATCTACTCAATTTTTCAGGTCTAGAGTCATTGAGTCAAATTAACAATGATTTTGTAATAAGAGGAAATACTACGCTTACGAGTACCAATGGCTTGACCGGTCTTACTAGAATATTAGGCGACGTCACTATTGAATCCACAAAAATAAACAGCCTTATTGGTCTTAAAAATCTCGAAACGATTAGAGGGAGTCTTGAAATTTCTCGTAGTTCAGAAGTAAACAATATCTCCTCTTTAGAGAATCTTAGTTTGCTAGATGGTGATCTCCTGATCGAGGGCACCAAGCTTTCAAGTTTAGACGCGCTCCACAATATTGAAAAATTTGATGGAGTGGTAACGATCAGGCAAAATGAAAATTTAGCTTCTTGTAGAATTAATGCCCTTTGTGATCACCTCGATGATGGCGATGTAGCAATAATAGAAAACAATGCAGAGGGATGTGCGTCCTCGGAAGAAGTGGTCGTAAAATGCAATGAGTCTAGTGACAATGACAACGATGGTTTTCTTGACTCAGAAGATTGTGATGATGAGAATCCTTCAATCTATCCAGGGGCTACAGAAATTCCTAATAATGGAATCGATGAAGATTGCGATGGAGAAGACCTCATTACAAACAGTACGCATCAACTAGGAGACCTTGTCATTAATATCTATCCCAATCCAGCCACTGAGTTTGTATTAATCAGTATGAACCAAAGTCTACCGCTTCAATATAAGCTAATGGATATCTCCGGAAGAATTTTGCAACGAGGATACGCCAATAACGGTCTCGAACAGATAAATATAGAAGGACTAGATCAAGGCTTGTATCTATTGAAAATATATGATAACAGATCTGGAAAATTTATCATCGACAGGTTTTCTAAGATTTCACAATAATGGTAGGTTACCTTACATAGGTATCGGATGAAGCTTACATCATAAAGATTTTGATTCATTCTTTACCTTATTTTTTTTGTACCTCTAAGAAAGATATTTCTACATCTTTCAAAACCTGCTTAGTTAGTCCTTTGTCAATTGGAATTACCTGTAAGGGGGCTACTGTTAATTCTTTATTATTAGTGTATCCATTTTTTAGCTTTTGAATAAGCTGCAGCTCGGTCTGGTTGGAGGATTGTAGAAAATCTGGACTCCAAGTCAAACAGAGCACTGGATAAACGGACTCCCCTACCTCTAATAACTGTCCTGCCCTAATCCAAAAATGAAAATCCTTTTTTACTTGATTGCTCCCAATAACTTTTCTGATCCAAAATGAAGGGGCATACCACCACTGCTTTTTCAAATAAGCGTTCACCGCCTTGATTAATCTCAAGGAATCTTTAATCTTTCCATACACTTTAAAAGCCAGCATAGGATTCTCTCCATTTATATCTGACCAGTCCGGAGTGACGGGACTATAGGCGCGTTTACGATAGTTCTTCACTTCTATGAGGAATAAGGATTCGTTTTTATGGATACCGATGAAATCTACTCCTTTGAGACCGTGCCCAGAAAGTGTCTTGAAATAAGTGTGTTCGTCATACTTTTTAACTGTCCAGTCTGCACCAAAGTTAAATTCTATATCCGATTCCTTAAAAGTCTGTGATTTCATTATAACAAAATGTTAAACCCTATTCCTTATAAGAACCCAGTAGGTTGTATATTTGTTATTCGATTTAATCAAATAAGATTCATGTTGCGTACATTTTTACTACTTCTAACGACTATTTTCATTACAAATATACCAGCTCATAGTCAGGAATCAAATGACAATGATAAAGAACTTATCAATGGTGTAACTCTATGTATGCATAGCTTCGACTACTCTTTTGACTATGGAAATCTAGTCACCGAAATTTCAGATTTAGGGGCGAAATGGATTCAGGTGAATATCAAGTTTTATCAAGAGAATATCTATTCTTCTAGGATTGTTTCTGACCGGGGTTATGATGCGTACTGGAATCAATTTGAGGAGATATTAATTAAAGCTAAGGAAGAAGACATGAAGGTAACTATACTGCCTATCATACTATTATCCAATCCCTCAGGGTCCAACTGGAGAGGATTGATAGACCCTTATGATCTAGATAAATGGTTTAGCTATTATGAAGAAATGATATTGCGTGTTGCTACTTTAGCAGAAAAACATGATGTAGATATGCTAACTGTAGGTTCAGAATTGGTCAACCTGCAGCAGTACACCGCTAAGTGGAATCATGTGATTGCTCAGGTCAGAGAAAATTTCTCTGGCAAGCTCAATTACGCTGCAAATTGGGATGCATATGAAACCATTGGATTTCTAGACAAATTGGATTACTTGGGTATTTCTGGGTATTTCGACCTAACTTCTAGCACAAATCCAAGCAATTGGTCCTTGAGATACAGCTGGAGTGGGATTAAGAGTCAAATATTTGAATTTCAAGAAGAAAACAACATACCAATCATATTCACAGAATTGGGCTACACTTCTCAGGATGGCACCAATATGCACCCATGGAATTACTACGCTACGGATGTCGTAGACCTAGAGGAACAAAAGGATTGCTATCAGGCATTTATTGATGTTTGGGGTGATGATGAAGACTTTCACGGGGTATTTTTCTACGATTGGTATTCAGATGGAGGCCCTGAAGACACTGGATACACCTTTAGAAACAAGCCAGCGGAGCAAATAGTAAGGTCTTGGTTTGAACAAATCAATCATTAATATCTTTAGATAGTTGGATTGTCGTAGATATTTTTGATGCGGAGATATCCATTCTCTGTTTTAAATCCAGATTGCTACGGAGATGGGGTGGCTGAAACTAGCTCTGCGCTTTTTGTCGTGATAATGAAAAAAAATCAAAATCTTGAACGACATCTTATACATTAAAAAATATAGATATCTTTAAAAAGCAAGCAAAACCTATGTATACGCGAGGTTTTGAGCTATTTTTGTGTATCACAAATTTAAAATAACTAAAATTTAATTTTAAAATGAAAAACGTATTATTTACAATCTGTTTAGCGCTAGGCTGCTTTTTAGTAGCGGATGCTCAAATTAAAACTCCTGCTCCAAGTCAAGGCTGCAAAGTTGAGCAATCTTTGGGTCTTTCAAAGGTTTTACTAGATTACTCTAGACCAAATGTAAAGGGAAGAGAGCTTTTCGTAGAAGTAGAAGCTTGGGATCAAATATGGAGAACTGGAGCAAATGGGTCTACTAAGATTACTTTCGAATCTGATGCTTCTATTGGTGGTCAGAAAGTAAAGGCTGGAACGTACTCTATCTACTCTATTCCAAACAAAACAACTTGGACTGTAATGTTGAATACAGACTTGACTATGGGAGGAAATGTAGACAAGTATGACACTGCTAATGAAGTAGCACGATTCACTACTAAAACTTTGGATTCACCATTTTTCTTTGAGACATTAACTTTTGATTTTGCAGACATCACAAATGATGGTGCTGACTTAAATCTAATGTGGGGAGACTATATGATCTCTATGCCTATCTCTTTAGCAACTGACGAATTAGTTATTGCTTCTATTGACAAAGCTATGCTTGGCGTATCTAAGGAAGAATACTATGCTGCAGGAAGCTACTACTTCGCAAACGGAAAAGACATTAACAAAGCTTTAGAGTATGTTCAGAAGGCAAACGAGACGGATCCTAAATTCTGGCAGGTATATAAGGAAGCTGAGATTCTTGCTGCTATGGGTAAGTACAAAGACGCTTTGATGGTTTCTCAAAAGTCTATGGACTTAGCGAAAGCAGCTGACTACAAGCCATATGTCAAAAGAAATGAAGACTTCATCAAGAAGTACGCTGCAAAAGGTAAGATGTAATTATCTCCTTTCGATTCTATATAAAAAAGACCATGTGCTTCGCACATGGTCTTTTTTTTGCTCTGCACTCCATCTTGATCCTTATACCAATTGAACTATAAAATTCAGCACCTATTTATATACTTATACAAAATCATTATCCTCCTCTGGAATCTCAGGCAAATTCTTATTTGCCCACTTTATAAATTTGTCAGATAATACAGCATAGGTCTCAGAAAACCCACATCTGGTACAGACGTATCTATTATATTTCTCTGACCTACCCCACGATCCATACCAAAATTTATGAGTCGTAGAACTCTTTCCTTTCACCATAACTACCTTTCTAGATTGGCATTTAGGACAGGTATTGGTTGCTTTCATTTGTTCTTTTAAAGGTATTATATTTTATAAAAATAGGAGACACCGATTATTCATCCAAAATCAAGTGTAAACGGAAATCCCAAATCATATCTCAATGCCTCCATTTTCTTTATTCCTAAATATTATTTCAATGTACAATTTTCACTGATTTATTTCAAGAGATTATACCATTTGAAGTTTTAAATGACGCATATATTTTGATACAAATAATCAACCTGTCTACCGCAGACAAGTCTGCCTGCGGTAGACAGGTCACTTCGATTGCCTGTCCGGCATAGGCAGGTTAAAAATGCTCCTAATAGCTAAGGCTATTCTTGCGCCTGCCTACCGGCAAAGGCAGGCTTTTCGTCTCGACCTTGATCATTTCTATCTAAAATCTTGCACGCCATTATATACTACAAATGGTATAAACTACCCCGCAGTAACATATACAGCAATGATTAATCAATTCATATAGAAGTCGCATAAGGGATGGTAGTGATGGCAGCCGATAGGCTAGATAGTCCGATAGGACCGGAATGAACATGGAGTCATGGACAGCCCGACCGTGACAGCCCGATTTTCTCGGGATCGTCAGGGATATGCCCAAAAAAACAATATACAATGAATCAATGTGCCATTTTCAATACTGTTTTACATACTAATAAAACAGCTACCATAAATGCCACATCAAAAAGCCTCCTTCCAAACCTTTCAGCTCTCCCGCTCCACTAAATCAGGCGTCAAACTGCAGTTTGGCCAAAGAGTTATACACGCCTTCATCCATCTGTGTCAATTGATCGTGGGTACCCTGCTCTATGATTCTCCCCTTATCCACTACATAGATTTGATCCGCATCTCTGATGGTCGCTAATCTGTGTGCGATAATAAGTGAGGTTCTTCCTTCCATCAAATTGTTGAGGGCATCTTGCACCACCTGCTCGGATTCGGCATCTAGCGCGGAAGTCGCTTCATCTAATAAAAGGATCGCTGGATTTCTCAAGATAGCACGCGCTATAGCAACTCTTTGCTTTTGGCCACCACTCAATTTCAAGCCCCGCTCTCCTACTGTGGTATCGAGCCCTTCAGGAAACCCATCAATAAACTCCCAACTATTGGATTGCTT
>JALZVN010000047.1 GCA_023299965.1 Saprospiraceae bacterium
CTTACTCAAGAAGCAAGTATCAAAAAAGCACATAAAAGCATCTTTCAGCTTTGCGACCACATTGACATGCTGATTAATAATGCTGGTATTGGTCCAGACCTAAATGCATCAGCTCCAGAAGCATCGACATTTCAGAAAACTTTTGATGTGAATGTCACAGGTACTGTATTTTTTACCGAAGGACTCGTTTCTAGGATAAAACAAAGTGGTAAAATCATAAACATATCCTCTAAAATGGGCGCTATGGATGTTTGTTCTACCTCCGACTCTCCTGCCTATAGAATGTCAAAGAGTGCGTTGAATATGTATACCAAGATACTTAGCAATCGACTCAGAGGCAAAGTGAATGTCGCCACAATACATCCTGGCTGGGTAAAGACCAACATCTCACCAGGAAGTATGTTGCATGCACCTCTTACTCCTCATCAAGCAGCTGAAAACATGTATCGTTTCTTTAGTCAAAATTTTGAGACGGGGACTTATTGGGACTCTGCGACGGATAGTAAATTGCCTTGGTAAATGAATAATACCAATTGAACTATAAAATCTAAATTCCATTCCATACCGGGCGATGCGAATAGCAGGAAGCCCGTGAAGGATGAGGGGTAGAAGCGGCATGGTATGATGCGTTGGCCTGTAGAGGCGCAATGCCTTGCGTCTTTATGCGACGCCATACCATACAGCGGATGACCCGACCCAAGGTTTTTGTGCGTGGATTAGCGCGGAAGTAAAAGCCGCTGGGTCAGCCCCAAATAAAACAATACCCCAAACAAAAAAAGACCCAGATAAAATATCCAGGTCCTTTAAAACACTCCGAACTATTAAGAGAACTAATCTTAATATCTTTCACTACAACATAGTGGATTTTCAGTATAAGAATATACTAATCTACATTGTCGTGCAGGTAGGAATTGTCAGTAATCAATTCTATTCTACCTGTATTTTCTCTAACTGTCCAATTGGACATTTCTTTATCTTTTTTTGCTTCTTCGTCTTTTTTCAACTTGACACCACGTCTCAAATATGCAGGCTCTTTTTCGAGCTTATTTATTTTTTCAGGACTAGCGCTCAGACTTGATTGTTCAGCGCGCATTCTCTCTATACGCTCCCGCTCAGATACAGAATCAAAAGTTTCAGATGGCTCATTCACCTCTTCTTCTATTTGTGCTTTCTTATAACTTTCTTTGATTTTTGACATATGTTCTGTGACATCATCAAACTCTACAACCTTTGTCTTTTCAGTAGCTTCATTGTAGTCTACCGCAATCTTCTTAATATCCGCATTCAAGTCTTCGTCATCTAGGGCAACGACGACTTTCCTGTTTGTCTCTCCAAAGTTTTTCTCTACATTATTTCTCTCAAAGCCAGTCGCAATCACAGTAACAGAAATTTCTTCTTCAAGTGACTCGTCGTAGCAATTACCCCAAATCAAATCTGTACCAAACCCTGCTTCTTCTTGAACGAACTCCGTAATTTCAGAGATCTCATCCATCGTCACTTCACGCACACCGGATGCGATATTAATCAAAATGTGCTGTGCTCCTTTTATATTATTGTCTTCGAGTAATGGGGAATTTAATGCACGATCCACTGCTTCTTTGGCACGCTGATCTCCCTTGGCACGTGCTGTACCCATAATCGCTACGCCGGAATCTTTCATTACGGTATTGACATCCTCAAAATCAACGTTTACATAACCTGCAACTGTAATAATTTCAGCAATCCCTTTTGCTGCAGTTGTCAATATATCATCCGCGTGTCCGAAAGCTTCTCTTAGTGTAAGATTGCCGTGGATAGCACGCAATTTATCATTACTAATAATGACTAATGTATCTACATTTGATTTAAGTTCCTCTAATCCACTCAGTCCTTGTGTAGACCTCCTGCGACCTTCAAAAGTAAAAGGTAACGTAACTATCGCTACAGTCAGAATCCCCATTTCCTTTGAAATCTTTGCAATGATAGGAGCTGCTCCAGTACCCGTACCACCACCCATACCAGCAGTAATAAAAAGCATCTTGGTATTATCTGCCAAAAATGCACGGACGTCTTCTACAGACTCTATACATGCCTCTTTACCTACATCTGGAATAGATCCTGCTCCACGCCCTTCAGTAAGATTTGGTCCTAAACGCAATTTTGTAGGTACAGGACTTGCCTCCAGTGCTTGTGAATCTGTGTTACAAATAGCGAAATCTACACCTACTATTCCTTGTGCGTACATGTGTTGTACAGCATTACTTCCGCCACCTCCGACGCCGAGTACTTTGATGATAGACTTATCGTCTCTACTTAAATCAAAAATCATAGTCTTAATGTTTTAAAGTGTTTTAAAATTAGTTCTTAGTTAATCGTTCTTCTTTTGATATAGCTTAAAATTCTACATCGTTCTTTTCTTCAAAGAAATTTATAGCAGGTTTTAAAATATTTCTTTTAAACCAATTATCATTTTCATGAGAATTTACCCCATTCTCTTCATTGGTTTCTTCTTTTTTTATCTCAATATCTTCACTTACAGATATTTCATTTTCTACAATTATTTCTTCCTCTATGTCTGGAACTGCATTCACCTCTTCCATCCTTATACCATTGATCAATAAACCAATAGCAGTAGCATAAGCAGGGTGAAACAAAACCTCCTTATATCCAGAAGCCAAATTATCTACCGGATGTCCTATCCTAGTACTAAAACCAGTACATAGTTCAATTGTCTTTTTGATATCTTTCAAAACAGATGCCCCTCCAGTCAAGACGATCCCAGCGATGAGTTGTCTTTCAAGTCCAGACTTTTGTATTTTCTCCATTACAAAATCAAAAATCTCCTCTACTCTAGCTTGAATAATTCTTGACAAGGTTTTTTGAGAAATTTCTTTCGCATCTCTGCCCTTAATACCTGGTATCGTAATCACTGTATTACTCTCCACCATGGAAGGCATGGAAGAACCATACTTAACTTTTAATTTTTCTGCACTTTCAGGCATCACACAACAACCAGACTTGATATCTTCAGTAATCACATTTCCTCCTAATGAGATAGTTGCAGCAAATCTCATGATGCCATCCTTATAGATAGCAATATCAGTTGTAGCGCCTCCCATGTCTACTAATGCTACACCAGCTTCTTTTTCATCTTCACTCAATACTGCATCAGCAGAAGCGAAAGAATTTAAGCGCATATTTTTCATTTCTACACCTGCCTTCTCTATACTTCTTTCTATGCTATGCATAGCAGTCACCTTCGTAGTGATAATATTAAAGTTAGCATCGATGCGCCTTCCAGCCATGCCTATTGGATCGATAATGCCTTGCTCAGAATCAACTATAAATTCCTGCGGTATAACATCCAAAATCTTTGAACCAGGTTTAAGCACAATCTTATGCATATCTCCAACCAGCTTATCTATATCTGCACTAGAGACTTCTATATCGAGATCATCTCTTGTCAAGATTCCTCTTTTGATGACGTTATTTATATATTGATTTGAAATACCCACATACACAGAATCTATGCTCTGACCAATTCGCTTTTCTAAATTTTTAATAACTTCTTTAATGGCCCTCGACACCTTATCAGTGTTGCTAATAATCCCTCTAAGTACTCCTGTCGAAGTGATGCTAGATTCTGCAAGAATTTTTACCATCCCATATTCATCTTTATACCCCGCAAGACCACTGATCTTGGAGGTACCGATGTCTATGGAGACAACTGCTTTTTTAGAATTATGCTTACTGTTCTTCTGCTGCATAGTGATTTATATTAAGTGTTGTTATAGTGTCAATCATTAACTTATTTACAAACGACTTGATTATTATACCTCAAATCAATTGTCTTATAAGTCTTCCAACCTTTGTATACCATTCCATTTTTGTAGAAGGCAACTAGATTTTCTAGTTTATCATTTATTTCTTCAAAGGGTCCAAAAAAGATTTCCTGGTCTCCTATTTTAGGTATCAGAACTACTTCTTTATCTTCTTTAATAAAAATTTGATCAATTTGTGCCGACAAAAATGGATCTTTATTGATCTTTTCTCCCAGGCTATATATTTCATATAATGTTCCTTTCTTTTCTGAGAATGCGGCATCATGATATTGCGGCACTGCTCCGTGTGCGACCAAAACTCTCGGAGTGAAGTTTGTAGACAATGGAAGTCTTATACCATCTTCATCTAAAAAGTAATTACTTCCAAATTCATCTACTATTCGTATAATTGCCTTTCTTGGTACAACATGAATATGCACTTCATTTTGTGCATCAACGTGAACATTTGCATCTTTAATATGCGGCACATTTTTTAATAAATTCTCTACCGACAGCACATCAATGTCGCTGATTGGCACTCCTACCAAATCAAAGCCATAAGTACGTTCAATAATAGCTATGATATCTTTATCAATCAGCAAACTCTTCTGCTCACCCAGTTTATCAATTTCTATATTTATGATCGTAGAGTTATTTCCTTTAATGGCAGCTGCCGCAGAAACAAGCAATACTAATAAAGCAAGTGCTCCTAGAGTGAAAGCAATATGCTTCACTGTCTTATTTACATCTCTATTTTTACTTCGTTTACTCACTTACTGTTTAATAACTTTTTTATCTCTATAACTTCCGTGTCTATATCACCTGCTCCGAGGCTCATCAACACTTCAATTTTTTGCTTTTTCAAGTAGCTTATTAACTTCTCTTTTTTTATAATCTTCTTGTTTTTCGATTTCATTAAATCAAAAATCGACTTACTTGTTATCCCCTTTATGGGTTTTTCTCTTGCTGGGTAAATAGGCAACAATATAGCTGCATCCAATTCATCAAGAGAGGAGGCAAAACCTCTTTTAAAATCCTTTGTCCTTGAAAAAAGATGAGGTTGAAATACACCTGTTATGCTTTTTTCTGGATATAGCATTCTAGCGGCAGATATAGCCGCACTCAACTCTGTAGGGTGATGTGCATAATCATCTATGTATATCTGCTTAGGATTTCTTACAATAAATTCAAATCTTCTATTCACTCCTTTGAATGAAACTAAACCTTTTCTTATATCCGCTTCTTTGACTTTCATAAGTCTTGCTAGCGAAATGGCCGCTACTGCATTTTCAACGTTATGCAACCCTGGCAAGGAAAATTTTAAATCTTTCCAAATTTTGTTCCCAAAGCAATAGTCAAAATGAAAGTATCCATTTTTCACTGCTACATTTTGAGCACAAACTTCTCCCACTTCTACTCCATAACTAATCTTTGAAACCCCATGAGGCTTTCTCAAATGCAATCTATTTTCTAAAAATAAATGACCCCCTTTTTTTATTTTCTTTGCAAAGGCTCCAAAACCAGAGCTACGCATATTTTCACCATCTTGGTAAATATCCAAATGATCAGCATCCATGGAAGTAATCACTGCCGCGTATGGATCGAGATGCAAAAAACTTCGATCATATTCATCCGCTTCTACGACCATAACTTTGCTCTTTCCAGCTACAAAATTAGATCTATAGTTACCAGCTATTCCCCCTAAAAATGCATTACAATCAACACCACCTACTTTTAATAGATGTGTCAATATTGCACTAGTAGTAGTTTTGCCATGCGTACCGGCGATTGCTAAACATTTTCCCTCTTTGGTGATCCAACCGAGCACTTCAGCTCGCTTTTTCATGGGGATCCCCGTTTTCAATAAATATATTTTCACTAAATTTTCTTCCGGAATAGCCGGCGTGAAAATAATCAAGTCAATCTTGTCTGGAATCAAACTCACATCTTCAGTGTAGTGAATTTTGATACCTGATTTTTCTAAGGTTTTAGTGAGTTTAGTTTTTGTTTTATCATAACCAAAAACTTCAACTCCTTTAGAATGGAGGTATCGTGCTATAGCACTCATACCTATTCCTCCAACCCCTAAAAAATATACTCTTTTTAATTTACTGATCTTCATTCTTTTAACTTTTGATCAGCAAGTAGCAAAACTTTTTTTGCTATTTTTTCTGCAGCATCCGTTATGGCCATCGATTTTATATTTTTTGCCAAAACTTCTTTTCGCTGTGTATCATTCAACAATTTACCTACCTCAGGTAAAAGTGTATTTTCTATTTGATTGTCCTTTACTAAAATGGCAGCCTTCTCTTTCACCAATGCATTCGCATTATATGTTTGGTGATCTTCAGCAACATTAGGAGAAGGAACCAAAACTACTGGCTTTCCTATCACCATCAGCTCAGAAATAGTACCTGCTCCAGCTCTAGCTATAATCACATCACACATGCTATAAGCCAAATCCATTCTATCAATAAAAGCCGTCAATTTCACATTTTCCAATTGTGCCGTTGCACAATCTTTGTATTCTTCTAAGTACAGTGAACCACACTGCCAGAGAATTTGTATTTGTTTATGCTCTTCAAAAAAAGCAGTATTTTTTGCTAATGCTTTATTCAAACTAGATGCTCCTAAACTACCTCCAACTAAAAGGACTATTGGCTTCTTATCATCAAATCCAAAATGTTTTGCTCCTTCTGTTTTTGAGAAATTCAACTCTGTAATTGAAGACCTCACTGGATTTCCAGTAAACACAATTTTTTCAGCAGGAAATGTCTTTTCCATTTCTGGATAAGCCACACAAATCAAATCTGCTTTTTTAGCAAGAAGTCTATTCGTAACCCCTGCGTAAGAATTTTGCTCTTGGATTAGTGTAGGGATATTTCTACCACTAGCTACATTTAAAGTAGGTCCGCTGGCAAATCCTCCAACTCCTACAACTGCATCAGGCTTGAATCGTTTGATTATGCTTCTTGCTTTCCAAAGGCTACTCACGAGTTTAATCGGAAATAAAATATTTCTCCAAAGCTTCTTTCTATGAAATCCACTTATCCATAAGCCTTCGATGGGATATCCCGCTTTCGGGACCTTCTCCATCTCTATTTTTCCTTGGGCACCAATAAATAATATGTCAATGTTTTTATCAATTTCTTTCAGCGCATTCGCAATTGAGATGGCAGGAAATATGTGTCCTCCACTTCCCCCTCCGCTAATAATAATTTTTCTAACGCTCAGTTTGATAAAATTTTATTTTTATTCATGAATAGACTCAATGTGTCTACTTACGCTCAGTATTATTCCAATCATCATACTTGCAAATAAAAAGGACGTCCCCCCCATACTTACAAGTGGCATTGTCACCCCCGTCACTGGCACTAAATGTACCGACACGGCTATGTTTACGAAAGCTTGAATCGTCAAACATAGTGTAAATCCGACCGCCAACATTGCTCCAAATGCCTTTGCACTCTTGGTCACCAGAGCCGTTGTTCTTATTAATAGCCAAACAAACATGACTATGATAATTAACGCCCCTACCAAACCATACTCCTCTGTAATGATGGCATAAATAAAATCAGCAAATGGCGAAGGCAAAAAATTCCTTTGCATACTATTTCCTGGTCCCACGCCTATCCACTCTCCACTGGCAATGGCAATCTTAGATTGCTGAATTTGATAACCACCATCTACATTTGTTGCATATTCCGTCAATCTTGAAGTCCAGGTATCAACCCTTACGTACTCTGGAAAAAATTGACCCGCAATTATTAATATTGCGAAAATCACTATCCCGAATAAGAGTAACAATCCTAAAAACTTCCAATGTACTCGTCCAATAAACATCATTAAAAAACAAGTTGCAAAAAGTATAATCGCCGTGGACAAGTCAGCTGGAGCTATCAAGCCGCAGGTAAGCAGTATTGGAACAATAATCGGAGTAAATGCCGTTGCAAAATCCTCAATATATTCCTGTTTCGACCCTATCATACTCGCCACATAAGTTATCAATGATATCTTAGCGAAATCTGAAGTTTGAAATGTCAAATCAATAAATGGAACTGCTATCCATCTACGGGCATCATTTATATCTGCACCTTGCCATAAAGTGTACGCCAACATTGGAAAAGTCAACGCGAGACAAAACGGTGCCCACTTTTTAAATTTTTCATACGGTATTTTATACATCACATACATGATGAAAAAACTAACCGCAATAATCATAAGATGCTTTAGGAAAAAAAACTCTGTATTACCATCTTTTACTCTGAATGCCATACTCCCCGTCGAACTATATACTGCCAGCAATGACACCAAAGCCAAGACAATAGTAATCAGCCATATAGCTGTATCACCACGTAATTCGTTGTTCAAGGATTTTCCTAATGACATAAATTCTTATACTATCTTATCTTCAAGGTAATGATGGTAAATGCCGCTAACATCAAACCTATGATCCAAAATCTTGTTACTATCTTAGGCTCGGGAATCCCCAACTTTTGATAGTGATGATGAATAGGGCTCATCAAAAATATGCGCCTTCCTTCACCGTATTTTTTACGTGTATATTTAAAGTAAGAAACCTGCATAATTACAGATAAACTCTCCACTAAAAATATACCGCATAAAATGGGTATTAATAATTCTTTTCTTATCAATATAGCCATCGTTGCAATCGCTCCTCCTAGCATCAAACTTCCAGTGTCTCCCATGAATACTTGAGCTGGATAAGAGTTATACCACAAAAATCCAATGCATCCTCCGATAAAAGCCGCAGCATATACAATCAATTCACCTGATTGTGGCTGAAACAATATGTTCAGATAATTTGCAGCAATAGCGTTACCTGAGAGATAGGCTAATATACCTATCACTGCTCCAATAATTGCTGAGGTACCTGTAGCTAATCCATCAATTCCATCTGTCAAATTTGCTCCATTAGAAACACCAGTTATAATCAAAACTACTATGGGAATAAAAACTACCCATGCATATTTGACTGCTGTGTCTCCGTCTAAAAACCAAAGCAATTTGCTATAATCCAATTCATTTCCTTTTAAAAAAGGCATATTGGTTATGGTTCTTTTGACGTTAGCATATTCTATAGTTTCCTTCACGTTTGAAGGATTTTTTGCATTATACGTTTTCAA
>JALZVN010000048.1 GCA_023299965.1 Saprospiraceae bacterium
TAGCGGCTAGCAGTTATACCTACAGCACTTCTCTTACATTCTATGAATTTCTGACTCCTCGGGAGTTATGATTCAAGAGCGCCGTAGGTGCTAAGTACAAGCGAGAACAACCCTAGCACCTAATACCTAACACCTAACTCCTTCCCCTCATAGCCCTCTACCAACATAATCACCCGGTTATAATTTTGTAGCCCTTCCTCAATACCTTGCGCCTTTAGATAGGAATCATAAATCACATTCCGAGCATTCGGAAAAATAGAAGGATACTTACGTCTATTTTCTGCAATCGCATCTAAATCGGCGATCAAGCCTATAGGTAAAGTCCCCCGAAAAGCGCGATAATCTTCATTATCATAACGCAAATAATTGGTTGCTAAGGTTCTCCAATAATCCAACAAAAGACTATAGCGAATAAAAGGATCATCAGAATCCTTCAAAGCAAGATAAGCGATAAAACTACAGGTCCCTTCATCTCCAAAACCATACCCATGACTAAACTCATGCGCTAGCGTTTCTGAGTATTGGAGAGGATGCAATCCAGCATCAATATTACTCTCTCCCACAAAAGGAAAATAAACGCCTGCAGTTTTGATCCTCAGTAAGATTCCCTTTGGCAAAAATCTACCTTGCACATCTGTGTGGGCTGGATAATCATACTTTATTAGACAATCTTGTATATGAGTACGTATTTTCTCCTCGAAATCAGGTGGCATATAGGATGTATCAATAGCCATAGCATCCACACCGGGAATGACCTTCCGAGCAGCCATGAGTTCTGGCAATCTCGCAACAAGCTTACTTTTGAGATCCTTTACCAGGATCGGCTTCGGCTCAAAAGACATACTTTGCTCTACTGGAACGCGTAGGTAATTGAAACCCCACAACCACATAAAGGAAGTATATAGAATCGCTAAAAAGGATATCAGAGAAAAACCGAATCGCTTCAACTTAGAAAGTAATGAATGCTTAGATCTAAAGGGTCTTACTATGATGTGCATCAAATAAAGAATCCCAAAGAATAAGAACACGAAAATCATCGGGATAAAAGAATAATGAATCGTATGATCAAATATCCATCTGATGCAAGGAAACAAACCTTTGCTATAGAGTGCCTCCACTGCTTGTGGATTCGAAGAGGCGATATATCGCAGCAATGCTGTAAAGACAGCGAAGCAAATAAAAAAGATTTTGAGTTTTGTTCTATTCAAATTTACTACCTTAGATAATAGAACTAAATCTACGCAAACATATGAACCCTGCAATAAGAAAAACGATGAAAATCAATACTGGTTTTAAAGAATTTAGCTTTCGAACGATACAATTAGCCATTTTATTCGGATTCAGCGTCTTAGTACTTGCTTGCTCTGGTGGGAATTCACAACCAGACCTATCTGCTGTACCACATGCTGAAGCACTTCCGTCTTCAGAACTGAGTGCATCTGACAAGCAAAAGCTATTGAATGCATCTGGCAAAAGCATCGAAATCATTAATATGACGGATATGCAAAATATGCTCTCCGCATCTACCAACAAATTGTACATCTACGCCTTCTGGCACACCGCATGTAAAAGCTGCCTCCGAAACCTAAATAATCTGAAGGAGATCAACAATAAATTTGGATCAGATAAAATTAAGGTCATTGCCGTAAACGTAGGAGACAAACCAGAAACAGCCAATTTGTTCATACGGTCTGAAAATATAGCCTTCGACACCTATAAACTGAAGATCAAATCAGACAACTGGTATACTATGTTGGATGAAAATTGGGATGGAGCAGTACCTGCTGTCTTTATGGTTAACAAATCAGAGGAAATCTTCCTAAAATACTACAAGTCAATGGGAGTGAGCGAATTAGACGCTATCATACAAACTCTTATTATATAGGTAAATGTTATTGAATCCTTAAATTGCTTGTCTAAATATTAACTTAATCATAAAGAGATTACTTAAATGCAACAATCTCATTAATTTTATGTTACTTTAAGAGATACATATTAACAATAAAATATAAAGAAATTATGGCGTTTGAATTTACAGATGCAAACTTTCAAGAAGTTGCACTAGATAAGGAGGGAGTAGCAGTAGTCGATTTTTGGGCAGAATGGTGTGGTCCTTGCAAAATGATAGGACCTGTGATAGAAGAACTAGCGACTGACTTTGACGGAAAAGTAACCGTAGGCAAAATGAATGTCGATAGCAACAAGGATATCCCAATGAAGTACGGAGTTAGAAGTATTCCTACTATCTTGATCCTTAAAAATGGTGAAATAGTTGACAAGCATGTTGGAGTTACCTCTAAGCAAGCTTTAGCTGACAAAATAAATGCACATTTATAGGATGATTTCATCCCTATTAGGATAAATTACAGCCTCTATTGCCTTCTTGGTGGTAGAGGTTTTTTTATGGGTGCAACAGCTATCCAATTTACGCGTTTAGACTACTATACACTTAGTTTATGAATTTATTAGATAATATAGAAGTACGAGATTTAGGCAATCTAGAATTGCTAGCAAAGCAAGTTGTGGAAGGCTTTATCATTGGATTACATAAAAGTCCATTTCATGGTTTCTCTGTTGAGTTTGCGGAGCATAGAGTATACAATCCTGGAGAATCTACTAAAAACATGGACTGGAAGGTGTATGCCCGAACAAACCGTATGTATATCAAGCGTTTTGAAGAAGAGACAAATCTAAGATGTCAAATTGTGATAGATGCTTCTTCCTCTATGTATTTCCCAGAGCCTAAGTTTGATGGAAAGAAGAAAATGAACAAGCTTTTATTTTCCTCTTTAGCCGGGGCTGCTCTAATGAATATGCTCAAAAAACAAAGAGACGCTTTTGGTTTGACAGTATTCGACAATGAAGTGCGCACCCATACCAAATGCAAGTCAAGCACAGTGCATTATAGATTGGTCATGAGTATGCTACAAAAACTAATCGACAATCCTGAAAACAATAAGACTACTTCTGCTGCTGCTGCTTTGCACCAGATAGCAGATAGTATACATCGAAGATCCCTAGTAATGATCTTTAGCGACATGTTTGACCAAAGTAATATGGAAGAGATATTCTCCGCTTTACAACACCTTAAATACAACAAGCACGAAGTAGTGCTTTTTCATACCATAGACAAGGAACTTGAAATCGATTTCAAATTTGAGAATCGCCCTTATATTTTCATAGATATGGAGTCTGGCGAAGAGGTACGTTTGCAATCCAATCAAGTAAAAGAATACTATACCGAACAAGTGATGAAGATGAAAGAACAGCTTCGTCTCAAGTGCCTTCAGTATAAGATTGACTACGTTGAAACAGACATTAATAAGGGCTTCAGACCCGTCCTACAGCAATACCTTGTACGTAGATCAAAGATGAGAACGTAACAATAAAAACTAAACGTTTTTTTAGGGCTTAGGCTTTATGGCTTTTTTATCTTGT
>JALZVN010000049.1 GCA_023299965.1 Saprospiraceae bacterium
CTGGCGAAGCGGATGGACTGCTCGCTGCAGCCTTTGATGGCGGGACTGGAATTGTCTCGTATGAATGGAGTACAAGTAGTGTAGATACTTTTAATACCTTGACGGCTTTGGGGGCAGGTGATTTTGTAGTCACCGTTACTGATAGCAACGGTTGTATAGATACGGCTATGGCAACGATCATTGAGCCTACTCCGATAGTGGTTTCTCTTTTAGATCCTCCACCTGCTCCATGTTTTGGAGAACAAACAGAAATCTGTGTAGACAATGTTACAGGCGGAAATGGTAGTCCCTATACCTTCACTGTTAATGCTGGTCCTTCGGTACCTATTAACAGCTGTGTGCCTGTTTTTGCTGGAGAATTTACGGTGTCTATTTTTGATAGTAGAGGATGTCGTACTGCCATTCCAGTAGTAGCAGTAGATCCACCTCCAGTATCTGTGAATATAAGTGCAGAACCAGTGATCAATCTTGGGGGGAGCACGCTGATCTTCGCATCCATAAATACAGATGTTGGACTAGACACTCTATTTTGGTTAGAAAGTCCAGGAGATAGTACTTTGTCTTGCTACGATTGTCTAGACCCAACGGCTATGCCATTAGAGGATACGACCTATGAGCTATTTGCTATAGATGCCAACGGATGTGTAGGTACGGCAGAAGTATTCATTGATGTAGATAGTGATAGAAATGTTTTTATACCGAATGTATTCTCTCCTAATGTGGATGGCTTGAATGACTTCTTTTCTCCTTTCACTGGAGTGGGTGTGACGCAAGTATTGAGTATGAATGTTTATGATAGATGGGGAGAGGTGGTTTTTGGAAGAGAAAATTTCTTACCAGGTAGCTCAGAAGCTTTTGGATGGGACGGAACCTTTAGAGGAGACGCAGCCAATCCTGGTGTATACTTTTACCTTATAAGAGTAGAGTTTATCGATGGCATACAGCTCCTTTATAGAGGAGATGTGACGCTGATAAGAGGATAATATTTTCAGCCTACAATGGTTTGTCTTAAGACAAACCATTGTAGGGGTATTCGCAAGTCTTGTCCTGTATACTTTTAACCTGAATGATGAATAGGAAGAATTGGACCAGCGAAAAATTATTTCTTAGACTGCTTTAGAGTAAGTTTGAAAAACCATCAAGGAATTAGAGTCATAAAAAAACAAGTCCTACCTAAAACTTCATATTAACCTTTGGAACAGAGAATGAAAACGTGGTGCCTACATCTACTGTAGATTTTACCCATATCTCGCCGCCTAGTTTCTTGATTATTTTCTTTGCGATGGCTAATCCTATCCCTGTCCCAGCATGCGTTCCTCTCGGGTGCAGTCTTTGGAAGATGATAAATATTCTCTTTAGCTGATTGTCAGGAATACCTATGCCATTATCTGTTATAGAGAAGATATATGAAATCTCATCTTCACTGCTCGTGATTTTTATTCTAGGCTTGACATCAGTTTTGCTAAACTTAATAGCATTATTAATTAGGTTTTGTACTAGCTGTATCAGCAAGGCTTGATTGCTGTATACGATAGGCATTCTACCTATTTCGATATGCGTATTTGTTTCCTCTATTTTGAGTTTGAGATGCATCAAGGAGATGTCGATGACATCTTTCAAGTGAACCTGACTCAGCTCTACATTGGCATTACCAATAGTGGTGTACTTTAGTAGATCCTCAAGAAGGGTATTGATACGATTGACTCCTTCATCTATATATTGAAAGAATTCACCTGCTTCTTCACCCAATTGTGTTTTATACTTTCTTTCCAATAATTGTGAAAAGTTACTGATCATTCTCAGTGGTTCTTTCAAGTCATGCGAAGTGACATAGGTGTATTGTCTAAGCTCTTCATTGATTTCCTTCAAGGCTTGATTTTGTTCTGCGATGCGTTCGCTTTGTTTTAGCAACAAGGCTTTGTACTCATTGTCTTTTATGAGTTGTTCTATTTTTCGCTGCTTGTCTTTTATGACTTGACTGATCTCTAAATCAAGGATTTGAAGATTTTGCTTTTTGAGTTGAAGTTCTCTGCTATATTCAAGGTATTTATCTTGGTAAGCTACTGCTTTTCTATAATTGCCTTCTTTTTTATATACACTAGAAAGCGCCTCAAAACAAACGATTTCCATATTACGATCATTGCGCTTGGTAGCTTGATCTAGACCTTTGCTCAGAAACCATTTAGCAGAATCAATCTTGCCAGCCTTAAAATCTATTTGCCCAAGATTGGTAAGGTGGATTTGATATCCACTCAGATTGGGATCTTCATTAAAGTAGTTTGACGCTATTTCACAGAAGGCTTTTGCCTCTTCCAGCTCCTCTTGCCCGATAGCACATTTAGCGAGTTGCGCATTTAGATGAGCCAGCATTTCAGTATAGTTGCTTTCCTCTGCCGCTTCTATGCCTTGCGTATAGTATTGCTTGGCGATGAGGAGATCATTAGACTCAAAGTGGATGTTGCCTAGATTATTGTATAGGATGACGGCTGTACTAGGCTCGAGTACTTCCTTGTATTCTTCTAGTACAGAGTTGTATTTTTTGATCGCTTCTTGAGAGTTAAACAGTTGTGCATAAATACTCCCAAGGTTGATGAGGCTCTTTGCTACTTGAGCCCTAAAGTTGATTTCTTTACTTCTATCCAATGCCTCAAATAAGTACTCCATGGCTTCTCCATATTCTCCCTTGAGACTATGGATGATAGACATATTATTGAGTGCCATGAGCTCTTTCTCTACGTCTCCAAACGCATTGGCATATTGCAGGATAAGTTGATTGTACTCTACAGATTTAATGTAGTCTTGCTGCTTTATATAGATCCGTACAAGAGAGGAATATAGGCTCGCTTCTAGATCTGCTCTTATATCGTCAGAGGCTAACTTGTCAGTTTGCTCTATGGCCTCATGAGCGGTCTGGAGAGCGTTTTTTAGATCATTGTGATCGATGTCGATTTCTATGGCGAAAGACATCCATTTTACGTGTAGATACTTACTATCTAGTTGGTCTATTATCTTTTTCGCCTTTTTTAAGCTCTCTCTTTCATCTTTCTTATAGTGTTGGCGTATTTTACTTTGTACTAAGTAGGACTCCGCGAGTAGGGTAGATTCACCTTCTGATTTACACAGTTCTATAGTCTGTCTGATCAACTTTCTCGCTTTGGGTAGACAGTCTTTATCTCCAAAGTATTGGTGCTTTTTGATGAGTATGCTGCACAGTAGTAGGTTTGCCTTAGCAAGAGGGGCAAAGTCCGCTTTAGGGTCATATTCGGGAATTGCCGATTCTAGTACCTGTATCGCTGCGGTAAGCTTTCGTATGCGGAATAAGCTTTCTGCTTGTCTCAGAACACTGAGATCGTGCGTTTGATCTGTCGTAGGAAAAACTTGGTAAATCAAGGGAGCATAATTTTATGCTTAGCGTATTAATTGGACATTTTACTAATTACTAAGCCTTCTAAATAAACTTTTTGGGTTCTAGGGGATGCATTTGTAGTCAATGTCACAGTTGGCTTTTGTACGCCTAGCTTACCTGTGCTGTCATACTTGACACCAATAAATCCCTTCTCACCAGGTGGAATAGGAATGAATGGAAAGCTTGGTTGCGTACAGCCACAAGTAGCCTTAGCATCTGTGACTACTAGATCTGTAGTCCCCGTATTTGTAAATTCGAATTTATGTTCAATTACGTCCCCTGGTTTGATTGTCCCAAAGGCAAAAGTATCATCGGTGAACTTCATCTTTGCACCACCTTTAGAGCGAGACTTCTTTTTCTTTGATGCAGCACTTTTTGTAGCGGTAGACGCTGATGATTTTTCAGTAGCGCTAGCCTTTGGAGTTTCTTTTTTCTTGTCCTCTTTTACATAGAACTCAATGATTTTCGGCTTGTCTTCTTTAACAGTTTCTGTTTCTGATACTGTTTCCGATACTTCATTTTCTGTCATTTGGATCTCCTTTGCTTTTTTAGCAACAGAGGTAATCTTAGACTTGTCTTCTACCTTCACACTGCTTGCAGGGCTAGAGTCACCTTGACATGATGAAAGTACAATTACTAAAACTAGAAATAAGAATTGGAAATTTTTCATATTGTTTTGCGTATTTTCTCCCTTTATGACTACTAAAATAGGGACAAAGTCTTCAATTGCAAGGTATTTAACACATACCTTATTTGCAAATATAACGAAAAGTAATACCCTTTAAGATAATAATCTAAGTAATGCAAACTGGCTGTAAAACTCCAATATAGTACCGAAATAGCCTATTTTATCAAGGTGACAGAGCCGGTACGGACTTGGTCTACACCGCTACATCGATAAAAAACGCGGTATAAGTATACACCGGGTAGGAGCTCAGCTCCCTGAAAACTACCATCCCACTGCGCAAATTTGTCATCAGAAAAGAAAACTCGACCTCCCCATCTATCTAATATCTCTATAGATATAAATTCCTCTATTGCAAATGGATTACTGATACCGTATGTATCATTTGTACTATCATTATTTGGAGTGAAGCCATTCGCCATGAATAGCTGCTCACAATCTAGCTGGGCTGGATCAATGACAGAAATACGGATACTATCAAAAGATACACAATCTCCCTGATTAAAGGATAGGTTGTAGACTGTCGTTTCATCAGGAGTGATAGTCGTATTGGGTTCTGTAAAATCGTCCACCCCTTGCTGTGGTCCCCATGTGAAGGAGTTGGCACAACTAGAAGAGCTAGAAATATCTATTGAATTTCCCTGAAAGATAAGGGTGTCTTGTGTAAGGATTTGGTCTACTGGTATAGCAAGGTCTGCTATTTCATTATCGCTCAAGGCTCTAGCATAGATTCTGAGTTCATCTATCAGTCCATTATAGCCAAGGTCTTGAATCCCAAGGCATGGTCCACCAGAAATAGCGAGTTCTATATTGTCATTTGAGATATCTACACGAGATACCGTGCTTTGCTCACGTACTAAGACTCCATCAAGGAATAAGGAGTGAAAGTCATTTCTACGCACAAATACGACATGATGCCAACAGTTAGAATCATCCAATTGCTCATTGAAAAGGACACCCTTTCCATTGTTTTCTTGCATCTGTGTGATGATGGAGTTAGAAGCAGGAGATACTCTGATAGAAAAAGCTCTGTCGTTATCACAAAATTCCCTTCTAGAAAGGAGGTCTTGAATACCACCCGCAGCGGACTTGTAGTAAAAGCTGATAGAGAAATCCACCGTGTTCATGATAGATCCTGTACCAGGGATGATCATCACATCATCCAGTCCATCAAACTCTAAGGCATTGCCTTGTACGCCACAGTCACAACCAGGGTTATTGAGTAGGAGTCCATTGACACCACTACCTAGGTCATCCATGCCGTCACAATTGTCAAAAGAGAAGTATCTGAACAAGCCAATAGTAGGTTGCGCTTTGATATTCTCAAAAGAGATAAAAAGAAAGGCTACAAAAAGGATATATCTAATCATAAACGGAGATTCACTTCTGAGATTTAACGAATTACAGAGCGCAAAAGTATGATTATTTTGATAAAAAACGGCTATTTAAACATATCCGCGAGGCCACTCATTCCTCCAGGCAGCATACCAGAGACCATCTTTTGGCTTTCCTC
>JALZVN010000050.1 GCA_023299965.1 Saprospiraceae bacterium
CTATTCCTGCAGATTTTTCTCGACTACTTGTCTTACACCAATTGAACTATAAAATTACGCACATATTTAGATGCAAATGGTATAACAACAATTTTGCTCCAGCAATTGCTAGGGTATTAAACATGTAAAAAATTAGCCATGTGTATCAAATAGTCTATTTTTGAGTATACAAGGTGTTGATTTGTACAAAGCAGGCGATCGAAAAATCTATTTGGTGTGAATTTTGATTTAATTGATACGTTGTATTCAATTATTCACTTTAACTAAGCTATTGATGCTTAAAACTTTATGAATAAAAGACTCCTTTCATACATAATAGTTTCTGCCTGTGCATTAGTGTTTGCATTGGTGACTAGACATAATATGGTTTCTAGTGATCGAAATTATGTTTATTCTGAACGTATAGAAGATTGTCTCCACAACCATCAAGATAAAGTAGCCGAAATTCTTGCAGCAAAGGATTTTATAAAGCGCAGATTGGCAACAAATAGCAATATAGCTAATCGTGAAGATGATCAAGATCTTATCTATTTGGATGCAATATCTGCTGAGCCTTTTTCTATAATTTTCACACAAGACGATAAAATCAAATTTTGGACAAGTACCTCTACTCCGTTTGAAGATGTAGATTTGTCAAAGCTACTTCCAAGTGGTAAAATGATTCCATTGTCTCTATCTAATGGTCAATATCTTGGAAAGCAAGAAAAAATTGAAGATCCATTTTTTGACGATTATTCCATCTACAGTTTTTTTCCTGTAAAGAGAGTGTACAATATTGAGAGTGAATATCTCAATAAGCAATACGCTTCTGAAAAGTATGTGCCTAATAGCGTCATGCTATCTAGCAATAAAACAGAATATCCTATAGAGAATAATGCGGGCGAAGTTGTTTCATATTTGAATAACGAATCGCAATCTATTGATAAACATGCGCTTAAAAGATTGGCTATCTCATTTGGTATATTTCTGCTTTTTCTAGCACTAATCGTCAATTTCTTAAGTAAGAATCTAGCGCAGAAACACACTTTAGGAGTCGGAGCTGGCTTTTTATTGAGTAGTATCTTGACTTACAAATTACTAGATTATAAATTTGAATTTACGGACCAATTTTCTTCTCTTTCCTTATTTAACAGGGACTTTGTCAACTTTTATGTAAGTGAATCTTTAGGAGATTTACTGATAGACATTGTCATTTTGCTATGGATCATTTTATTTTTGCATCGCAACATTGGGAATTATACCTTCAATAGAGTGTCAGGAAATCTAAAGCAAGTTTTAGGTTTTATGAATGCAACCGTGATATCGATGAGTATCATAAATGTAGCAAACGTCATCAGAGGTCTAATCTTAGATAGTGATATTGAGTTTGACTTTAGCTATATGCTGAATATTCAAAATGAAAGTTTACTTGCCATTGTAGGGGTAGTTTTATTGACCTTGGGTTTGTTTCTATTTTCACACCTATTGATGCTGATCAATCGCAGACTTGAACTCCCTATGCTAAATAGACAGTTGATGTATTTTGCCTCTACTGCATTAGCTATTCCTTTATTGTCTGCCGTTAATCTCGATTTAGATAATATTAGATTCTTATTATTTATACTATCCTATCAAATCTTGTTTGACATATTTGTTTTTGGAAAACACAACAACTTATCTTGGCTGATATCTTGGATAGTAATCATGGCTATATTCTCCTCTTCACTCTTGTTCAACTTTAGCGAAGACAAAGATTTACTTCAACGTAAAAAATATGCTAAAATACTTATTGAAAACAGAGATCATATTATTGAAGAAAATTTAGAAGGATTTTCAAGCTTTATCGACAGAAATAAGAGTGCAGATTTTGCCAGTAAAAATAGCTCTGATTTATTGAGTGAACTGGACGATATCCTGAATATGTATTTTGCAGAGAACACTTATCTCTTCAACAATTATTCCTATACCATAAATGAAGGGTATGTACAAGAGTTTGCACCTAACAATAGAATTGAAAATATAGATTCTCAAACAGAGAATATATTCCGCGCAAAAGGTGATGAATATGACTATAATTACTTTTACGCACTATCTAAGGAGGGAGTATCTAATATTCCTATCACCATTAAATTTAATAGAGAGCAACGTCAACAATCTAAAGTATATACCGAGCTGATGACCAATAAGTCATATATGGGTCTTGAAAACTTGGACGAATACCAGTATGCCGTTTATCATAATGGACAAAACATAATGAGAAACGACCCTTACTATGGAGAGTTTCTTGTTTCTGAAGACGCCATTCCAGCGCCTACGGAATTTTCAAGTCAAGAATTGAATGGTCGTTCACAAGTAAGCTATAAGGATGAGAATAATCAAGTAGTCTTGATCAGCAAGGAAATGGAAGGATGGATTATGCCAATCTCTTTGTTTTCGTATTTATTTACGTTACTCATTTTATTTACTTTAATTATTGGGTTCCTAAATATATTCTTCAAGTTTATTCCGAAGAGTTTGAGTTTTGCGATCATTAGAAAACCAAGTTTGAAAAACAGAATACAGCTTTCTGTAATTTCTTTGATTGTAGTTAGTTTTTTGATTATAGGTATCGTAACCGTAGTATTCTTTGGACAGTCTCATGAACAATATCATGAGGACAGACTAAAGCGTAAAACCAGATCGGTCATTAGAGATACAGAGCATGAGCTGAGGACTTTAGCAAGAATCGACAGCACCTTACAAACGCCAGCGGATTTTCTAGCAAAACTTAGAGTTAAGGAGATATCTAATATTCATCGTATTGATATCAACATGTATAATCTTGCTGGAGAATTGAATAAGACTAGTGAAAAGGATTTTTATGATAGAGGTATTCTTTCTCGTAAAATAAATCCTGCTGCTTATATGGCATTGGATAACTTGAGTCAAAAAGATTATGTTCAAGAAAATGAACACATTGGAGATTTTGTCTACAAAGCTGCCTATATCCCAGTGCAATTAAAAAGAGAAAATCAATCTTCTTTAAAAATTGGTTATTTAAGCCTGCCTTATTATTCTCAATTGAGTAGTACAAGATCTGATGCAGTCAGCTTCATGGGTACATTACTTAATGTATATGTATTCTTATTGATGATTGCAGGTGCCATTGCCATCTTAGTAGCGAACTCTATCACAAAGCCACTTACTTCGATCGGGCAAAAGTTGAATGCATTTAGACTAGGCGGACGAAATGAAGAAATTGAATACAAAGCAAAAGATGAGTTAGGTATCCTTATCAATGAGTACAATAAGATGGTACAGAATATTCGGGAGAGTGCAGAGATGCTTGCGCAATCTGAGAGAGAAGGTGCATGGAGAGAGATGGCTAAACAAGTAGCCCATGAAATAAAAAATCCATTGACTCCGATGAAACTCTCTATTCAATATTTGATGCACGCCTACAATAGTGGCCATGATGATCTAGGGTCTCTAATGAAAAGAGTTTCCGTGACACTGATTCAGCAAATTGACAATCTTGCTCAAATAGCTACTGAATTTTCCAACTTTGCCAAAATGCCAAGAGCAGAAAATATCCAGTTGGAAATAAATTCACTTTTGGAATCTGTTTACAATCTCTTTAACGAGGTGAAAGAGGTACAACTAGAATTAGAAATGCCTAATAAAGAGCTCTACGTTTTTGCAGATAAAAACCACCTAGTTAGTGTTTTCAATAATATTATCAAAAACGCTATCCAAGCTATACCAGAAGATCGAACGAATGGCCATGTAGACATCAAGCTATATGAGCACGATGGAAAAGCAATTGTCAAAATATCAGATAATGGTTCCGGAATCACAGACGAAATGAGAGAGAAAGTATTCGTACCGAACTTTACCACTAAGTCATCAGGTACTGGATTAGGTTTAGCGATTTCTAAAAACATTATCGAGTCTGTACAGGGTGCTATTTACTTTGAAACTGAGATTGGAGAAGGAACTGATTTTTATGTAACGTTACCTATCATTCCTTTAGGTAAACCACAACCTGCGACTTCCTAATAAAGGCATTTTACAATCTTCGTACATCCCCCTTTGCTCAATTGATATTTATCATCAAGCTCATGCCTTGTAGATTTCTATTAGACTTTCCATCTATACTCCTAGCTAGTTCAAGTTTAAATCATACTACCATCTAGAATCTATTAATCGCAAGCTTGCAATAGTTTTCCTAGGCAGCTACAGAAAACAGCCTATTCCCTAAAATCTTTTAGATCGACGGGCATCGTAGTTGTTTAAGCGTCTTTATTTAAAAATAAATTAAACTCTCCTACACTTAATGAATAGGTGTAACAAATGTTCCCAACTTCAACCAAGTGAATAAAAAACTCCTAGTGTGCGGGACTAACAAAATTCACTCACCGTAATAAGGTAATAATATTACGCTCGTTCATTTGCACTTAAATAAATTAGGGGCAGCTATATTAAGGGCAGCTATATTAACTGTTTCTTGATTTGAAAGTAGAATAGAATGGATTTATACCAGACGTAAGGAAGGATCTTAGCCTTAGTTAATCGACTGCCGAACAACAAATAATGATCGACTGTTACGTAGTGGTTTTGATCTTGGAGATCAAAATAAGGAAGGAAACAATACAAGCTTGCATTATCAAGTGGAAACCATATAAAGATCATCTTCTCTGATCAACCAAGAGTATAGTTAATAGAGGTACTCTTAAGTATAAACAAAAAAAGAGGAACTTCTTTCGAAGCTCCTCACATCATCTATATAGATGATCTAAATGAACAAAAAATGTTTTTCAATTTTACTACTTGTTCGACAATAACAAAATTGTTTTATCTTAAATACGATTCATGTTTGAGAATGCTTTATCAAGCATCCTCGAACATGAAAAGTATTATTCACTAATCTACCTTGATGAATTTGTGATGTTCAACTAGACCATTTTGATCAGTCATTTTCACAAAGTAAACACCTTGACTCATAGATGTTACATTCAATCTCATCTCGTTATTTCCTTCAGTAATAGTTGTTGCATAAGAGCTCATCACTCTACCTGTAACATCCATTATTTTAACCTCAGTATCAAATGTAGCCATTGCTTCAAAATTCAAAGTAAGAATACTATTTGTTGGGTTTGGATACATACCGTTCATAAAGATATCAATCTCACTTGTTCTTTCAGCTAATGCATTTGATGCTAAGCTGCTTCCAGTAGTGATAAGGCTTACAGCTTCATCATCTTCGTTTGGCGTGTTACCAGGATTATTACCTGGAGTAGAATCAACATCATTCTGATCAACTGCGAATACTTGTACGTAATTGGTAAGTGATGCATTGTCGACCAATGTAAACAATGTAAGTGTCAATGTTGCTGATTGTCCAGCGCCCAATTGATCAATATTCCAGTTCTCAAAGAAGTAGTTGTATACACCATTCGTTGCAGAAGCAGAAGTAAATGCTAAGCCTTGAGGGATACCAGCGTCAACATAAATGTTAGTCGCAGCATCTACACCATTGTTAGTAAGTGTGATATTGTACGCTACATTTTGGAATTGACTGATAGATCCACCAATTGCGTCGATAGAAAGCTCAAGATCTACACTTCCTACTCCTGTAGCTACACCACCATTTGAGAATGGTGTGATAGTTACAAAATCAGAGTTGTTTGTAAAATCTGTATCTGGCTGACCAGATCCAACAACAGTAACTACATTAGTAATATTTACATTTTCTGTCAATGTAAACAATACTAAATTAAGTGTAGCTGTCTGACCTGGAGCTAAAGAAGCTACAGTAAATTCTTCAAGGTAAGCATCAAAGTTACCATTAGAAGTAGTTGCACTTGTGAATACCATTCCTTGTGGGTAAGAAGCATCAACGATAATATCAGATGCAGTTTCGTCACCATTGTTAGTAAGCGTAATGGTGTAAACAACCTCTTCGAAGATATTGTATAGACGGCTGTCTGCCTCAATATTTAAGTCAAGATCAACACCTGCTACTGTACCAGTGCCACCATCTTGAGGCTGCCCTACAGATACGATACCTTGTACATTATTCTGTGGCAAGTCACCCGTTACTTCCTGGATGAATGTCAATTCAGTACCGTCGATAGCAAATACACCAACTGATCCTGTAAGACCATAACACTGGTATAAGTATTGCCCATCATCTGAAATCCAAAGATCAATCCATCCTTCCGTTGTACCGAATGCTGATGCTGGGTCAGTTGTATTTCCTGTAGCTCCTGTTCCTTGTGCTGCTGTTTGATTAATCAACTCAACTACACCATTGTCAAAGCTATAAGAAGCCAATCCTGCTTCAATTGCATTTGATACGAAGAATGTATTCTCATCAGAGAAATCTAACCAACAAGCTGTTCTTCCTGTATTGTTTTCTCCTGATGCTACGTCTAAGCTGATTGGTGTCAATGTACCATCTGCTTGTATCTGCCATGTTGATACAGATCCATCCTGCAATGCTGGGAATGCTGGTGGTGTACCGTCTGGTTGGAATTCTCTTGCTTCAGTTACTACTACATAGTTATCTCCTACTATCTGGAATCCAATCGCTGAAGGTAAGTTTCTTCCTTCTGCATTTCCTCTTAAGCTAGATGTTGCTCCTGCAGTCTGATTAGCACTTAATGTACCATCTGCATTTACTGCGTATACTACGATCTCATCTTCAGATCCACTTGCTAGTGCTGCTGCACCTGCATTGATAGATGCTACTACTACGAAGTCACCGTTTGGTGAAAACTGTATTGCTGATGGTCTGTTTGCTAAGTCTCTTTGAGATCCTGCTATTGGCTCCAATGAACCGTCTTCCATCAATCTATATCCAATTATTGAACCTTGCTGTGCTGGCTCTCCTTGTGCTAGGAATTCTGGACGAGTTATGTTTGACACATATACCAATCCGTTTACACCCGCCTCGCTTGATGGAGTGTGCGCAATAGAATTTGGTCCGATATCTTCTGTACTTTCT
Source organism: Saprospiraceae bacterium (assembly GCA_023299965.1). Classification (GTDB taxonomy): domain Bacteria; phylum Bacteroidota; class Bacteroidia; order Chitinophagales; family Saprospiraceae; genus JALZVN01. The sequence continues at coordinate 6,968 of JALZVN010000050.1, forward strand.
GTATCAATAACTGTAAGTGAGAAATCTTCATTTACTCTCATAGAGGTTACTGTGTTAGAACCTGCGTTCACTGCCATTACGAATCTGTTATCCACAGACTTGGTGATTGCGTAAGCTGAGATTAATGGATCAAGACCTTCGCCTCCATCATAATCTCCACCGTTACCACCTGTAGGGTAAGTACCCAATAGTGACAATGTACCATCTTCAGCTTGAGCGTAAGCAACTACTGCGTTTGGTCCTTGTACGTTTCCTGGCACTTGACCTTCTCCGTTAGTCATTGCGAATACTGCTCCTACTGCAGGACCTGCTGCTCTTACTCTATTCACGTATACTTGATTAGAAAGGTTGAAACATCCATCTAAGTCTGCCAAGTTGTTTCCAACTTCAAGACCTCCAACTGCACCGTCAGATGACATATGGTACACATAACACAATCCTTCCCCTAATGCATCAAAGTTTGGCGCACTGAATGATGATGGCAATCCAAGGATAAATCCTGAATCATCAGTGATTATAATTTGCCCCTCGCCTGTGTTACCAGACAATGTCAATGCATTTGCAGGAATATTATCCGCTGCACCATCTACAGTAAATGTGAATGGTCCACCTGTTAAAGTACCACCTTCTACATTACAGTTACTTCCACTATCGATTCTTTCGATTCTCCAGATACCTAAACTTGGTATTCTACCATCAGTAGCTAAGATACCATCCGTAATTGCTGTGATTGGCTGTCTTGGCTGCGTATCTTGATTATCAGATCTGAAAGTCTCTCCACTATCTGAACCTGTATCGTAAGGCTCAAATTGTACTACTACGCTTTCTACGAATTCTCCATTTTGGAACAACTCGATATCTCTTGCAGCTACTATCCAATCCGGTGAAGGTGCAATCATAGAAGTAAGACTCACTAATGGGTGAGAGCTTGACATCTCAAAAGTAGTTGTAATTGTATCTGGGGAAGGACGAACTCTAGTATCACTTTCGATATAAAATTCACCTGCTCCTGAAAGAATTACATTTGCTAATTCAACATCTAGTGGATCTCTTGATCCAGACTGTGAAATATTCACTAAACCTGGAGTCGCGATATCACCTTCATTGAACAATGTTACTGAACTATTGTGTGTCAAACCAGCTACTGGTGACCATCTTGCCTCATTTGGCGGATCAAGTGGGAAATCATTTGGATGTGAAGTGTTTGACCACAATGCATCAAATGTAATCTTGTACTGTGCAGTTTCTTCATTACTTGAAGGCTGCTGACCTACAGAAACGATACCTTGCACGTTGTTCTGTGGTAAGTCACCTGT
>JALZVN010000051.1 GCA_023299965.1 Saprospiraceae bacterium
CTGAAGAAGTTGACTGGTAGCGATATTCAAATCAATATTGTTGAGATTCGTAAGCCTGAGCTTGATGCCTACATCGTTGGTGAGCAGATTGCAAAGCAAATCGAATCTAGAATGAACTATAGAAGAGCTATTAAGATGGCTATTCAATCTACTATAAGAGCAGGTGCAGAGGGAATAAAGGTTAGAATAAGTGGTAGACTTAATGGAGCGGAAATGGCACGTTCAGAAGAATATAAGCAAGGAAGAACTCCATTGCATACATTCAGAGCGGATATTGACTACGCTTTAGTAGAGGCATTAACGGTCTATGGAAAGATAGGAATCAAAACATGGATTTGTAATGGAGAGGTTCTAGGAAAGAGAGATTTATCACCAAATGTTGGTGTTGATAATAAGAAAGATAGAAGAGGTGGTGGTAATAGAAGAGGAGGAGGAAGAAGAGACGGTGGTCGTAGAGATGGCGGCAATAGAAGAAATAATAGGAATTAGATAATCAATTAAAAAAGGCGTACCTTTGCCAAACTTTTGAGAAAGGTATTTTTTGATTAAAAAATAGGATTAAGAAATGTTACAACCGAAAAGAACAAAATATAGAAAGCAGCAAAAAGGCAGAAATAAAGGCCTTGCTTATCGTGGGAGTACCGTTGATTTCGGTTCTTTTGGTCTTAAAGCATTAGAGCGTGGGAGGTTGACAAGTAGACAGATAGAAGCAGCGCGTATTGCGATGACTAGATATATGAAGAGAGAGGGTAAGGTTTGGATTAGAGTATTTCCAGATAAGCCAATGACTTCTAAGCCTGCAGAGGTACGTATGGGTAAGGGTAAAGGAGCCCTGGATCATTACGTAGCTCAAATTAAACCAGGTAGAATTATGTTTGAAATGGATGGAGTTCCAATGGAAACAGCAAAAGAGGCGCTTAGGTTAGCTGCTCAAAAGTTACCAATGGCAACTAAAATGGTAGTCCGTAGAGATTTTGAACAATAGACATTAATAAAGAATAAGTTAATTAAATAAAAATGGCTTCAAGTAAATTTCAAGAATTACAAAGCTTTTCTGATGAAGATTTAAAAGCTGAGCTTTTGACTACAGAAGAACAGTTTGGAAAGTTAAAATTTGACCATGCAGTTAGAGGTTTGGATAACCCTTTGAGGTTAACTGAAGCTAGAAAGGATATAGCTCGTCTAAAGACAGAGGTTAGAAGAAGAGAGATAGCTGCTATGACTGAAGAGGAAATCGCAAGTCGCTCAAAAATTAGAGAACGTAGACGATAGTTAATATCATAACATTATTTGAATTATGGCTGAGACGACAAATAAAAAAATAGTAGTAGGTGTAGTAACTAGCGCATCTATGGAAAAAAGCATTACAATAAATGTAGTTAGAAGACTTCGTCATCCTATCTATGGTAAGTTTGTAAAGCGCTCAAAGAAGTTCATGGCACACGATGAAACGAATCAGTGTAATGTGGGCGATACAGTTAAGATCACTGAATCTAGACCATTGAGTAAGAAGAAGAGATGGCGTTTAGTTGAAATACTAGAAAAAGCAAAATAATTGTAGGCCTTTTGGCTCTCAAAATAAAATTAAGATGATACAGCAAGAAAGTAGATTAAAAGTAGCTGATAATAGTGGTGCCAAGGAAGTACTTTGTATAAGAGTACTTGGTGGTTCTAAAAGAAGATACGCCTCAGTAGGGGATGTGATAGTTGTATCTGTTAAAGATTCATCTCCAGGTGGAGTAAAGAAAGGAACAGTATCTAAAGCTGTAGTTGTCCGCACCAAGAAGGAAGTGCGTAGAGCTGATGGCACATATATTAGATTTGATGACAATGCAGTTGTATTGTTAAACGATTCAGAAGAACCTCGAGGAACTCGTATTTTTGGACCTGTAGCTAGGGAGCTGAGAGACAAAGATTATATGAGAATTGTTTCACTAGCCCCTGAGGTAATATAAATTAAGACATTATGCCTTACAAGAAAGTATTAAACCACAAGCATAAGATTAAGATCAAAAAAGGGGATCAGGTAAAAGTTATATCTGGTTCAAATAAAGGTCTTTCCGGCGAAGTTCTTCAGGTGTTTCCTGCTATGAACAGAGCAATCGTGGATGGTGTTAATATCAGAAAGAAACACACAAAAGCTACTGCTGAAAATGCAGGAGGTATCATTGATAAGGCTGGTCCTATTGATATTTCAAATCTAATGTTACTTGACCCTGCCAATGGAGAGCCTACTAGATTAGGTAGAAAAGAGGTTGAAGGCAAGTTGGTCAGATATTCTAAAAAATCAGGAGAAATTATTAAGTAATGAGTTACGTACCTAGACTTAAGAAGAAATATAGAGAAGAGATTAAGGACAAATTAATGGAGCAGTTTAAATACAGCTCTATTATGCAAGTGCCAAAACTCGTAAAAGTTTGTATCAACCAAGGTGTTGGTCAGGCTACACAAGATAAGAAGCTAGCTGATATCGCTCTCGAAGAGATGTCATTGATAGCGGGTCAGAAAGCAGTACCAACTAAAGCTAAAAAATCAGTTTCTAACTTTAAGTTAAGGGAAGGAATGACAATCGGAGCTAGAGTTACTCTACGAGATGAGCGCATGTTCGAATTTCTTGATAGATTGATTACAGTTGCTTTACCAAGAGTAAGAGATTTCCGTGGTATTAATGATAAGAGCTTTGATGGAAGAGGAAATTACTCTATGGGTATAACGGAGCAAATTATCTTTCCAGAGATTGATCTAGACAAGATCAATAAGATAACTGGTATGGATATCAATATAATCACTACTGCGAAAACTGATGCTGAAGCCCTAGCTTTATTAAAAGAAATAGGTCTTCCATTTAAAAATCAAAGAAACTAATAAGTAATGGCTAGAAAATCACTTATTGCAAGAGAGAGAAAGAGAGAGAGAATGGTGGCGAAGTATGCAGATATTCGTAAGCAGCTAAAAGAAGCTGGAGACTGGGATGCGTTAGATAAGCTTCCTAGAAACTCATCAAAGAAAAGGTTGCACAACAGGTGCAAGCTTACTGGAAGACCAAAAGGTTATATGAGAGATTTTGGTATTTGTAGAGTTGTTTTTAGAAAAATGGCTTTAGAAGGTAAGATTCCTGGTATTACTAAAGCCAGCTGGTAATTATAAATATTTAATAAGAAGACAATGGCGGTAACAGATCCAATAGCAGATTATTTGACTAGAATCAGAAATGCACAGCAAGCTGGGCATAAGATTGTTGAGATTCCTGCATCTAAAATGAAGAAAAGTATTACTGAAATACTTTACGACCAAGGTTATATCCTTAAGTATTTATTTGATGACGATGCTGGAAAGCAAGGTATTATAAAAATTGCATTAAAATACAATCAAAATACTAAGGTACCTGCTATAAGAAAATTAGGAAGATATAGTACTCCTGGTTTGAGAAGATATTCTAAAGTTGGTGACATACCAGCTATTATTAATGGTCTTGGTTTGACTATAGTATCTACAAGCAAAGGAGTAATGACGGATAAGCAAGCGAAGAAGGACAACGTGGGTGGTGAGTTAGTTTGCTACGTATATTAAATTTAGAATAGAAAATAATAAAGATGTCTAGAATAGGTAAAGCACCAATAACTATCCCAAGTGGAGTTACTATCGATGTTTCGAAAAGTAATATGGTTACTGTGAAGGGGGCAAAAGGTGAATTAAAGCAGCAAGTAGATCAAGACTTAGAATTAGGTATTGAAGATGGTGTACTTACGGTAAAGAGACCTACCGATCAGAAAAGACATCGGTCTGTGCATGGACTTTTTCGCTCTTTAATTAACAATATGGTTATTGGTGTTTCAGAAGGATATACCAAGACAATGGAATTGCATGGTGTAGGTTATAGAGCAAATAATAGTGGTCAGCTTTTAGAATTGACGCTTGGTTATTCTCACCCTATTTATTTCTATGTTGCCGATGAGGTTAAGATAGAGACAAGTATGGAGAAGGGACAGCCACCAAAAATAATGTTGTCTAGTGCTGATAAACAATTAATCGGTCAGATCGCGTCGAAGATTAGAGCATTTAGAAGCCCAGAACCATATAAAGGTAAGGGTATTAGATTTGCTGGTGAAGAGATTAGAAGAAAGCAGGGTAAGACTGCTGGATAATTATAATTAGAAGCTATTTAATTAAGTATATAATGGGACTTTCAAAGCGTAATAGTAGGAAGAGAATTCAGAAGAGAATTAGAAAACGTATATCTGGTACACATAGTGTGCCTAGGTTGTGTGTTTTTAGAAGTAACAAGAATATTTCTTGCCAAGTTATTGACGATGTAAGTGGAGTTACACTCTTTAGCGTTTCTTCTAAGAAGGTTACTGCTGGAGGAGATGGTGGTAAAATTGGTCAGGCTAAAGCGGTAGGTGCTGCTATAGCGCAATTGGCTAAGGAAAAAAGTATTAATAAAATTATCTTTGATAGATCAGGGTATTTATATCACGGTCGTGTGAAAGCTTTGGCTGACGCAGCAAGAGAGAATGGTTTAGAATTCTAATCATAGCATAAGAATAATGGCAAATAGAAATCAGAAAAGAGTTAAAGCTTCAGAATCTGAGCTTAAAGAAAAGTTAGTAAACCTTAACAGGGTAGCGAAAGTTACTAAGGGTGGACGTACATTTAGTTTTGCCGCAGTAGTTGTGGTAGGAGATGGCAAAGGTACAGTTGGACATGGTCTAGGTAAAGCTAGGGATGTATCAGAATCAATTCAGAAGGCTGTAGATGATGCTAAGAAGAATTTGGTTAAGATTCCTGTTCATAAAGGGACTATACCTCACTCTCAAAAAGGTAAATATGGTGCAGGAAAAGTACTTATTAAGCCTGCATCTGAAGGTACAGGTGTAATTGCAGGTGGTGCAATGAGGGCTGTTTTGGAAATGGCAGGAGTACAGAATGTACTTGCAAAGTCTCAAGGATCATCTAACCCGCACAATGTGGTAAAAGCCACTATTGATGCTTTAAGTAAATTAAGGTCACCAATGGATATTGCTCAGACAAGAGGGATTTCTATGGAGAAGTTATTTAAAGGATAATAAAGAATAGGAATTATCATGGCTAGAATTAAAGTAACACAAGTAAAATCAACAATTGATCGCACGAAGCGTCAAAAGAATACTATGATTGCACTTGGTATTAAGAAAATGAATCAATCGGTTGAGCATGAAGCTACTCCGCAGATTCTTGGAATGGTAAATAAAGTAAACCACTTAGTTGTGGTTGAAGAAATATAATAAAAGATAACAATGGAACTTCATAATTTAAGACCAGCTAAAGGAGCTGTAAAGAGTGGAAAACGTATCGCAAGAGGACAAGGATCCGGTAAAGGGGGTACAGCTACTAGAGGTCATAAAGGACAAAAGTCTAGATCAGGTTATAGTAAAAAGAGGAACCATGAGGGTGGTCAGATGCCTTTGCAGATGAGACTTCCTAAGAGGGGCTTCAAAAACCCTAATAGAAAAGAATTTGTTGTTATAAATTTAGATAGACTGGAATCTATTTATGATAAATTCCGTATTTCTAATATTGATATCGAGTTTTTAGTTACTAATGGTATAGTAAACAAAGAAGATAAGATCAAAATCTTAGGAACAGGTGAATTAAAGAATAAGCTTAGCATCACTGCTCATGCTGTTTCTGCATCAGCTAAAGAAATGATTGAAAAATCTGGAAGTACTATAACAATCGCATAAATTGCACTGATGAAAAGATTGATAACTACTCTAAAAAACATTTGGAGTATCGACGAATTGAAGGGTAGAATACTATTTACTATTGCTATGTTAGCAATTTACAGAATAGGTTCTTTTATTATACTTCCTGGAGTAAACCGTGGTGCTTTAGAAAATAGTATCTCAAATTCTCCAGATAGTTTATTAGGTATTATTAACATGTTCTCAGGAGGTGCATTCAAGAATGCATCTTTATTCGCATTAGGGATTATGCCTTATATCACAGCTTCTATCATAATCCAATTGTTAGGTTTCGCAGTTCCTTACTTTCAAAGGCTCCAACAAAAAGAAGGAGAATCAGGTAGGAAAAAAATTACACAGATTACAAGAATGCTTACGGTGTTTATATGTCTTGTTCAGGGTACAGGGTACCTAAGCATGATTACGCAGACACCAAATGCTATAAATGCAAACGTCCCTACATCCATATTTTGGTTAGCTAATATTATCGTACTATGTGCAGGAACTATATTTGCAATGTGGTTAGGCGAAAAAATTACGGACAAAGGTATAGGAAACGGAGTTTCCTTATTAATTACGATTGGTATCATAGCAACTTTGCCAGCTGCATTTATTGGTGAAATGACTAAGCAGTCAAATCCATTTATGTTTCTAATCATATTAGCTGCGCTATTTGCTGTAACCTTAGCCACTGTATTGATAGTTCAAGGTGTAAGAAAGATACCTATTCAATTTGCAAAAAGGATTGTAGGTAGAAGTAATACAGAAATGCCAGTTGCAGGTAATAGAGACTATATACCGGTTAAGGTTAACGCTGCAGGTGTAATGCCTATCATCTTTGCTCAGGCACTAATGTTTTTACCTGGCACAATTGCTACTTATTTTTCAGCTGATGGAGCTGCTCCAGCAGCAGGAAGTGTAGCATCTATATTTAATGACATAACTTCTGGTCCTTACAATATTGTTTACTTCTTGCTTGTAGTAGTATTTACATACGTTTATACAGCACTTTTAGTAAATCCTCAGCAATATGCTGAATATCTCAAAAGACAGAATGCTTTTATTCCTGGTATCAAGCCTGGTAAGAGTACAGCTGATTTTATTGATAATGTAACTACTAGAATTACACTTCCAGGTTCAATATTTCTTGGACTGATATCTATACTACCAGCGATTATTAATAAGTTATTTGGAGTGAATCTCTCTTTGGCTTTGTTCTTCGGTGGGACTTCTCTACTAATCTTAGTAGCTGTGGTACTTGATACTCTTCAGCAAATAGAAAGTTATCTATTGATGAGAAAGTATGATGGTCTAGTGAAATCAGGAAAACTTCAAGGTAGAAGCCGTATGCAGGGTATTGGAGCTGGCATGTAATAACGTACACTATTTCAACTTTCAGTCACTTTTTTGGGTTGTATATTAGTTAGCTAATTTATAGATAAATAATAATGGTATACTACAAAACAGAAGAAGAAGTTGAATTAATCAAACAAAGTTGTTTGTTGGTATGTAAAGCACTTGC
>JALZVN010000052.1 GCA_023299965.1 Saprospiraceae bacterium
AGAGGAACCCATGATGGCATCCGCTTTTTCAGCCATCACGTTGGCAATCAAGACTTTCTTGGATAGCCCAATTACGAAACGATAAAAACCCATGAGTCGATCATCATAGCTGGCTACTCGATCTGTGATTTGCTGTGCGATGGTGTTGTATCTGATGATGGGGCCTGCTATCATCTGAGGAAATAGCATGATATACAAGAGATAATCACTCAGTTTTTCTAATGGTTCATTTTTGCCTTTATACACATCTATAGAATAGGTCAAGGTCTGAAAGGTATAGAAGGAGATCCCAATGGGTAAGGCTATCGATGTCCAAGAAAGATCACTGAAGCCAAGACTACTTAGAAGACCATTTATATTGTCTACAAAAAAGTTGGCGTACTTGAAATATGCTAAAAGCCCTAGATTAAGTGTAAGGGAGGCAGTTAGTGCCCATTTTCTATTGCTGTCATCTGTCATTCGTGACATCTTCTGAACTAAGAAGAAGTCTATGATGGTAGAGCCCATCAAGATGAATAGAAAAGAGGGTGCCCCCCAGCTATAGAAAAAAATACTAAATGCAAGGATCACATAGTTCTTGTATGCTTTACTGCTTAGGTAGTAAACGCATAAAAAACACGGCAAGAAATAACAAAGAAATGTGATGCTACTAAAGACCAAATGCTTGATTTAAATTGGATTCAAAACTAAGGTATTTTATTTGTTTTCTGACATTCTTAGTCACAAAATCATAAGGCTCATTCAGTTCGCTCTAGTTTGTATTTGTGTAGCGTCACATAAGAGCGCCTTGACTCCTCTAAGAGGTGATTTTCTTGAAAAAATCCGTACCTTCCGCGTATTAAATGAAGAAGATACTTATCATACAAACCGCTTTTATTGGGGATGTGATTTTAGCAACAGCTCTGATCGAAAAGTTGGGTGGTTTCTACCCGAATCTAAAAATTGATTTCCTCTTACGCAAAGGAAATGAGTCTTTGCTAAAAGGACATCCTAGATTGAATGAGGTGATCATATGGGATAAGAAAGGAGGCAAGTATGTTAATTTGTACAAGACTTTGCGACGAGTGAGGAGGAACAACTATGACGTCGTAGTCAATCTTCAACGCTTTTTATCCTCAGGTATCCTTAGTGCTTTTTCGGATGCAGGTCGTATTATAGGATTTGATAAAAACCCTTTGTCTGCTTTTTATAATGATAGGCATAAACACGTCATCACGACTGCTAAGGATTCACCGCATGAGGTAAGTCGAAATCTAGAATTGGTAAAGGAGCTCACTAACGAAGCTTTCGTGGGTCCTAAATTGTATCCCTCTATCAATGATTTTGCAGATGTAAGGTGTGCGGAAGAGTATATTACCATTTCTCCAACATCAGTATGGTTTACTAAACAGTGGCCTGCTGAGAAATGGGCGTCCTTTATGAATACCGTTCCGAATACTATTAAAGTATTCCTTTTAGGGGCTCCAGCGGATAAGGCAGCCTGTCAAAAAATATCAGATCAATCTACACATAACAACATAGAGATAAAAGCAGGAGCGTATAGCCTTTTGCAATCTGCTGCTTTGATGAAGAATGCTAGGATGAATTATGTGAATGATTCAGCTCCTATGCATCTGGCGAGTGCTATGAATGCGCCAGTGACGGCTGTCTTTCTAAGTACAGTACCTGCATTTGGATTCACGCCACTTTCGGATGATTATCGCATAGTAGAGACGACGGAAGCCTTAGATTGTAGACCGTGTGGCTTGCATGGGAAGGCAGCTTGCCCTAAGGGACACTTCAAATGCGCTGAAATTTCCCTTGTTTTTAATGAGCGTCGGATAGGATAGCGCACTTATCAACTTTTGGGATATTACTTTGTTTTAGAAAAGGTCTATAAACCTTGCGATACCTGTTACTAGAACAAACGATTGTTTTGGGGATATGAATGAATTTGATGTATTTTCATTAAGTCTACGCGTTTTGGATTTAGGCTAATCGCGACTCGCCGTAGGCGACCAGCCTGCCAGCTGGCAGGCCAAGCTCGACAAACGGAGTGCGTTAGAGACAAGTGGTGGGAGCGGCATCCCGAAAACAAATAGGACAATCGCTATACGAAGAGACTGTCTTTCCAGATATGAATTGATTTCAAAAGGGAACTAAACCAGGGATATAGCGGACGACGCGGTCCCGACGAAGAGATATAGGCGGAGCCTTATCTCTTGTACGGGATGGCCCCAAATAAAAGAATAGATAAACATTATGCCTAGTGGTGGCGATAAAATAGTGATATGAAAAAGCAAAAAAAACTTAAGAAAATACTGCCTGCATTTAAGGTCAATATGGGAGGTATTATATTAGATCAGGCGCTACCGCATAAAGATGTGGAGATGATAGATCCGTTTTTACTGGTGCATCACTTGGAGCATAAATTTGAAAAGGGAACAGTACAAGCACAGGCTGGTGTGCCGCCGCATCCGCATAGAGGATTTGCTCCAGTATCTTTTGTTTTCAAAGGCGGTGTGCATCATCGAGATTCTACGGATAAGTCGAGTGTGGTATATGCTGGAGGGACACAATGGATGCATGCTGGAAAAGGAATTGTGCATAGTGAGCGTCCTGCAAAGGAAGTGGCTGAAGCGGGGGAGACCTGGGAGCTGATCCAGTTTTGGGTCAATGCGCCGGCGAAGTTCAAAATGACAGAACCTGAATATGTTGGTTTAGATAAAGACAACACGCCTATCTCTTGTACTACGGATGGTAAGGTGGAGGTCGGTGTCGTCGCAGGTACCTTTGATAATCTACAAGGACCGATCAACACCTTGACTCCAATAATGGCATTAAGATTGACGTTTAATGCAGAAGGGGAGGTAGAGATTCCTGTACCTGAAAA
>JALZVN010000053.1 GCA_023299965.1 Saprospiraceae bacterium
GTCATCCTAGAAAATCGAGAAAAGATTAGAAGATTAAACCACCTGACCTTCAAGATAGCCCCAACGGTATCTGTGATGAATGTAGCCCACCTCCCAGACCTTTACAAAGAAGCAATGGAGTTAAAAATGATAAAACCAGGGGAATTGTATCTCAACTTGTTAGAGTATCCCGCTTATTTCAACATCCAAATTTTATCCGATATCCAAAAAGAAGAGGTCGGTAAAAAATATCAAGATTTTATTTCATGGCTCAAGGAGGAAAGCCATCCAGCCCATATCATCAAGTCCTTCGAAGATGTATTGAGTTATATGCATCAGCAAACGCCCCTCAGTACTACCAAGCGAGATCAGCTGTGGCAAAAGTATTTAGATCAGACGGCAGTATTGGATGAGTTGAGAGGTGATGCCGTAAAAAAAAATATGTGAATTTTTCTTAGGTGCCTTGTACTCATGCGAGATGCTTAGATGCCTTAGGTGTTACCCTTTTTTGAACACGCATAGCTATGCTCAATTGTTCGTTTTAACACCTAAGCCTATCTAAAAATACTAACCAATCGAAATACTTAAAACACCTTTTTGAGCCAGTCAGCCCTAGCAGGGCGGGCCTTTTGGAAGGAATGTGATGTGAACAAAGATAGAGCTCCGCTAGGAGCGACCTTTTTCTTTAGTTGCTAGTTATAAGCCAAGGAGACATTCTATCCAATATTTTGATTAACATATTAAATGCCTAAATTTGAACAACATGAAGCATTCTATAAATTTTCAATTTTATAAATCTAAAGAAGAATGGGAGGGGGCGACTCTAAACTATTTTGTAGATCAAGGTTTCAAATTGTCATCAAAAAAAACGGGATCTTTACGATTTAAAAGAGGCAGTTTTATGCAGAATGCAATAACCTTTAACCCATTAAAATGGAAAAGTTATATTTCGATTGAATTGAAGAAAACTACAGTGATTGCCAATTTCAACATTAATACAGTTCATCAAGCAGTTACCAAAGAAGAAAAAGAGACTTGGGATTTATTTATATCGAACTACCAAAAAAATTTAGAATCAGGTGAAAGTTTAATCTCTGAAAATCGGGCAAGTTTGAGGTCGACTAAAAGATCGGCATGGAAATATATAGGATGGGCTTTTTTGGGAGTGATTTTATATGGAATTCCAAGTGGATTGATCGCGTATATAACAGAAATTGACGAAATCTTTTTTGTAGGAGCACCTGCTGGTACGATGCATTTTTTGTATGGCAAAATAGGTAGACCTAAAACTTAAGTTCCTTATCTTCACCCCCATGAAAGTCTGTATTGCTGAAAAACCATCCGTTGCTCGAGAAATAGCCCAAATAGTAGGCGCTACCTCACGCAGAGACGGCTACTTTGAAGGCAATGGCTACGCAGTCACTTGGACTTTTGGTCACTTCTGCACACTTCTTAGCCCAGACGAATACAAACCCCACTGGAAACGATGGGATTTGAACTCCCTCCCCATGCTGCCTGAAAAGTTTCAGACAAGACTGATGAGTGACAAAGGAGTCAAGAAACAGTTCGCAGCCATCAAAAAATTATTCAAGCAAGCGAGTTTAGTAATCAACTGCGGAGATGCAGGACAGGAAGGAGAATTGATACAGCGATGGGTTATCCAGGAAGCAAAGTACAAGGGTCCCGTTCAGCGACTTTGGATATCTTCTTTGACCAAAGAAGCGATTACCGACGGCTTCACCAAACTAAAGCCAGCGAGTGACTTCGATAGCTTGTACCACGCTGGATTTGCCAGAGCAATAGGGGATTGGTTACTAGGGATGAACGCGACTCGATTGTATACCATTAAATATGGAGCAGGAAAACTAGTCTTGTCTATCGGTAGAGTACAGACGCCAACCTTAGCGATGTTGGTGAAAAGGCACTTAGAAATCATTAACTTCGTTTCCAAACCTTTTTGGGAATTAGAGACTGTGTATCGAGATACCAGCTTCCGCTACGAAAAAGGACGCTTCGAAAAAGTAGAGGACGGGCAGTCTACACTAGAACAAGTAACAGGGCATCCTTTCAACATATTGAGCGTCACCAAAAAGAAGGGTAAAGAATACGCCCCTAGACTTTTTGATTTGACAGGCTTGCAAGTTCATGCCAATAAACGCTTTGGCTACACCGCAGACAGAACACTCAAGCTGGTCCAGAAATTATACGAAAAGAAAGTAGTTACTTATCCTAGAGTAGATACCACCTACTTGCCGGACGACATGTACCCAAAGATCGCTGGCATAATGAAAGGTATGAGTGGATACAGTACCTTGGTACAACCTTTAATGGGAGCGGCCATCCGAAAAAGCAAGCGCGTATTTGATGATAAAAAAGTGACCGATCACCACGCGATTATTCCGACAGGAGTACAGCTCAATTTAGTAGCCGACGAATGGAATATCTACGATGTGATTTGTAAGAGATTTATAGCCAACTTTTATCCAGACTGTATCGTGCATAACACGACAGTAATCGGAGAAGCCAATAAAATAAAATTTAAAGCAACCGGGAAGGAAATAGAAGATCCGGGTTGGAGAGTAGTATATCCAAAGAGAGATAAAGCAACGGACTCCAATGATTCGAAAGACAGTAAAACAAAAGATGAAAAAATACTGCCCGCATTCACCCAAGGAGAGTCTGGACCACACGAACCCGCTTTGGTAGAAAAGCAAACGCAGCCTCCAAAATATTACACGGAAGCAACTTTGCTGCGCGCTATGGAAACGGCAGGAAAGACAGTAGACAACGACGAGCTACATCAGTTGATGAAAGAGAATGGTATCGGTAGACCTTCAACAAGGGCGGCCATTATTGAGACTTTATTTAGACGTAAATATACCATACGAAAAAAGAAAGCTATTCATCCTACAGACTTGGGAGTACAACTCATCGAGACTATTGCCAATCCTCTGCTCAAGTCTGCGGAACTAACTGGTCTCTGGGAAAAGAAAATACGTCTCATCGAAAAACGAGAATACAATCCTGCCACCTTCATAGATGAAATGAAAACGATGACGGCAGAGTTAGTAGATTCAGTTCGTATGTCTAATAGTGCTAGTAAGATTGATACCAGTCAGGTTCCAAGCAGAAAGTCGAAATACTCAAAATCATACGCCAACAAAGGAACGAAGAAAGCAACAACAAAGCCCAAGTCAAAGTCCTCTACAAAAAAGGCATCCTTGACCGAATGCGCTTGCCCAAAGTGTAAGAGAGGTACCTTGCTAAAAGGGAAGTCTGCCTATGGATGCTCCCAGTGGAATGCTGGTTGCGATTTTAAATTGCCTTTTGCTTTTATGGAAAAGAAACTTTCCGAAAACCAATTGCTCCGTCTCATGAGTAAAGGAAGTACAGTTAACTTGAAAGGCTTTAAAAAGGGTAGTCAGAAAGTGGATGGTGTGGTTAGATTTGATACCAACTATCAGTTGAGCCTCATCCCACCAAAAGCTACTATGCCTAAAAGTGTAAAGCCAATAAAAAAGAAATCAAGCATGATTTGTCCAAAATGTAAAAAAGGACAAATCTTAAAAGGGAAAACCGCCTATGGATGCTCTGCTTGGCAATCTGGCTGCGACTTCCGTTTTCCTTTTGATGAATTGATCAAAAGGATAGGAAAAAGGAAAGCGACGGCTAGTTTGGTGAAAAGTATCATTTCCAATGATTCCTAGGAGCCTCTGTGTATTAAAAAACAGAATTAATTTAAATTATTGACAAAAAAGATATAATTCTACATGTCCAAATACCGCGTCTATGTCATAGAGCTCGATCGGAAAGTCTTTAATGACAATGCACGCTTTCGAAAAGCCAATCCACAATTTAATCCCATTCTAGAATGTCTATATGTTGGAATGACAAGTAAGACCCCTAAAGAGAGATTTGAACAGCACATTTCAGGATTTATCAATGCTAAAGGATATAAGTTAGCTTCAAAATTGGTACAGAGATATGGCAAGTTTTTAAGACCTAGTTTGTATAGCTATATTGAATCGGTAAGAACGAAAGCAGAGGGGCTTGCACTCGAGAAGAAGTTGACTTTAGAACTTAGAAGGCAAGGGTATGCTGTGTGGTCAAATTAGCAATATTCATAACGTATATTTACTTGATTATTCCTTACCTTTATCTAAGTAAAAACACAGAAATAATGCTAAAAAAAGATCTTTTTTGGTCGACACTTTTTATCCAAAATTTCAAATTTATGCGGACATTTATACTAATGACGCTAGTTTGTTTGACTTCTTATAACATTGTTTTAGGTCATTCAGACCTAAATAATGATCCGACAACCCCCTCTTCGACTTGCGATAATATAAGCTGCGAACCTGGATTTTATCAAACAGCTGATAATGATGGGAAATTATACATCTATGATTTTGATGGACAGGAGTTAGGATTTACTTTAGTTACTACCTTTGGATTTCGCGTTAATGCAACTGCTTTTAATATACAGGATGGATTATTATATACCATCTCCCGAGATGACGGTCACCTTATACAATTTGATACGAATGGTTCTTGGGTAGATTTGGGAGATACAAATATTAATGATAATCTTATTTCAGGAAGCTTTGATAATAGTGGTAATTTTTATGTTGTTTCTGGTTCAGGCCGCAATATTTATAGGATTGATGTGACTACGAACACATTTGTAGACGTACCTATAAGTACGAATGTAGAATTTGATGCTTCTGACTTTGTTTATGTCGAATGTGAAAATAAATTTTACGGAGTTGGAAGAGATGGGTTTTTATATGTTTTCGATCTGGTGGATTCTTCTGTCACCAGTATAGCCCTATCTGGATTGAATGAAACGGGAGCCTATGGTGCAGCTTTTACAGATGTAAACGGTACACTTTATGTCTCCAATAATTCATCCGGAAATATTTATAGAATCGATTTTGCGAATAATGCAGCGACATTTCTCATAACAGGACCTAGTGTGGGTGTTAATGATGGAGCCTCTTGCCCATGTGCGGAAGCTCCCTTTCCAAGTCTTTTTCCTGAGGATGATTTCATTTGCATTGATAATGATGGAGACGCTGTAGCTATTCTTGAAAATGATTTGCATTCTTTTTCAAATATAGACAACTCATCATTTACTATAGTAGTAGAACCTTCTAATGGTAACCTTTCCTACTCGGAGGAGAATGGAACTATCTTTTATCTATCCGACGACCAGTTTGTGGCAGATTCTTTTGTCTACAATATCTGTTTAGACTTGGAAGAACAATTTTGTGAAGATGCGACGGTCTATTTTTTGCCAGCAACAGAAATGGTGATTAATGAATCTATCTGTGAAGGAGAGGAAGTAGAATATGATGGTGTTGTTTACACCGAAGCTGGAATCCATGAGTTTGA
>JALZVN010000054.1 GCA_023299965.1 Saprospiraceae bacterium
TAATGATCCAGAGAATGTATTTGTAGAAATCTTCGATTTGGCATTAAGAAAGACTTTGGCTGCTGGTCAAGTAGGTCCTTTCTTCCCAGGTCAGACAGTTACATTCGATATTGAAGTATTCAACCAAGGTTCAGTTGAGGCAACAAATGTTGTTGTTAGTGACTTCGTTCCTGCTGGATTGATAGTTCAAGATCCTAGTTGGACTGTAGCAAATGGTATTGCAACAAATACAATTGCTAGTATTGCAGCTAATGCAACTTCAATCGTTTCAATTACTCTTGAAGTTACGAACGATGCTCTTGACGGAATCAATACGAATATTGCTGAGATTACTGAAGCAAGTGATGATTTAGGAGATATGCCAGAGGATATGGATTCTACTTCTGATGAAGATCCAACTAATGATCCTACAGAAAATGATGCAATCGATGGAGAAAATGGAGATGAAGATGATAATGATATCGAAGAGTTTGAAGTGTTAAAGCTAGATCTTGCTCTTAGAAAAACATTATCCCCAGGTCAAAACAGAGTTGTTTATCCTGGTGAAGTAATCATATTTGATATTGAAGTAGTTAACCAGAGTCCAGTAAGTGCATTTAATGTAGAAGTTACAGATTACATACCTGCTAGCTTGACACTTAATGATCCTAATTGGGCAGATAATGGTGCCACTGCAACAATGACAATTTCAGGTCCTATTGCCGGGAATTCAACTGAGGTAGTTACTATTAGCTTTACTGTTAATGATACAGATAATGCTGGGGCAGGAATTCAAGTAAATAGAGCTGAAATAAGTAGTCTTGACAACGATAATGATCCTACAAACGGAACATCTGTTGACATTGACTCTACTCCAGATAATGACCCTAATAATGATACTGAGGTTAACGATGAAATTGACAACAACGGTGGAGATGAAGATGATGCTGATTTAGAAGAATTTGATATTCAAATCTTTGATTTAGCATTGATCAAAACTATTGATGGTGACAATAGAGTTTACCCAGGTGAAACAGTTGTATTTAATATTGAAGTATTAAATCAAGGAACTGTAGATGCAACGAACATTGTTGTTGAAGACTTCGGAGTTGCTGGCTTAACAGCGGTAGGAAGTACTACTTTGACAATTGCAGGTCCATTAGCTCCAGGAGCAAGTGAAACTGTTCAAGTTGAATTTACTGTTGATCTTGATGCTACTGCAGGAACAACAAACAATATTGCTGAGATTCAAACAGCAATGGATGCAGATGGAAACACTCCTCCTGATAATGATTCAGAAGGTGATGATGATCCTAACAACGATACAAATGTTGATGACGTAGTGGATAACGAAGGAGGTGATGAAGATGATAATGATGGTGAAGAATTTGATATTGAAATCTTCGATTTAGCATCAAATATTACACTTGCACCAGGAGAAGATGACAGAGTATATCCAGGAGAAACAGTATCATTCAAAGTGACTGTTTTCAATCAAGGAACAGTAGCTGCAGAAGATATCGATGTTACATTGATGATTCCAGACTTCTTAACATCAGTAGATGGTATTGCTAATATGGGAACAATCACATTTGATGGTCCGTTAGCGCCAGGTGATATGACAATGTTGATTCTTGATTTTGTAGTTGATGCAGATGCAACAATTGCAGGAGAATTAGTAATCAAGTCTGAGATTTCTGACTTTGTAGATGATCTTGGTGGAATGCCAACAGATATAGATTCTACACCAGATGCTGACTTTACGAACGATGCAGGAGGAGTTGTGGATTCTAATACAGATGATGCAGTAGATAATGAGAATGGAGATGAAGATGATAATGATCCAGAGAATGTATTCTTAGAAATATTTGATTTGGCCTTGACTAAGACTTTGGCAGCTGGAGAAGATGGACGTGTTTACCCAGGTGAGACAGTTACTTTCACAATTGAAGTAACAAACCAGGGAACAGTGCCGGCATCAAATGTAGTAATCGAAGATTATGCACCAGCAGGTTTGACTGCAAATGGTCCAACAAGCTTAACAATAGCAGGTCCAATTGCACCAGGCTCAAGTGAAAGTATAGATATTAGCTTTACAGTAACAGCTGATGCTGCAGGTACAATTGAAAATGAAGCTGAAATTCAAAGTTCTGAAGATGACTTAGGAGAATCACCAGATGATGTAGATAGTGTCGCTGATAATGATCCTGACAACGATGTAACTGAAAATGATGCTATCGATAATGAGAATGGAGATGAAGATGATAATGATATCGAGCCAGTAGATGTTGAAATCTTTGATTTAGCATCAACCATCACATTAGCACCAGGGGAGGACGATAGAATATTCCCAGGAGAAACAGTGTCTTTCAAAGTGACTGTTTTCAATCAAGGAACAGTGGATGCAGAAGGCATCGAAGTTACATTGATGATACCAGATGGGTTAACGTCAGTAGATGGTATTGCTAACATGGGAACAATCACATTTGATGGTCCATTAGCACCAGGTGATATGACAATGTTGATTCTTGATTTTGTAGCTGATGCGGATGCAACAAGTGCAGAAGAATTAGTAATCAAATCTGAGATATCTGACTTTGTTGATGACCTTGGTGGAATGCCAACGGATATTGATTCTACACCAGATGCAGACTTTACGAATGATGCAGGGGGTATAGTAGATACAGATACAGATGATGCAATTGATAATGAGAATGGGGACGAAGATGACAATGATCCAGAAAATGTATTCTTAGAAATATTCGATTTAGCATTAACTAAGACGACTACTCAAGTTGACGTAGTGAGACCTGGTGATGATGTTACCTTTACAATTAACATATTCAACCAGGGTTCAGTACCTGCAGAAAATGTTTCAATCATTGATTATGTACCAGCTAGTTTAAGCTTAAGTACAAATGACACCAATGGTTGGGCTGCAAACGGAACGGATATAACAAATGTTATTCCTGGGCCAATTGCACCAGGTGCATCTACAAGTATTGACGTTGTATTTACAGTAAATGATGGAGTACTTAGTGGAACTGCTGAAAATTTCGCAGAGATCTTTGATGCTCAAGATGATTTTGGAACTAATCCAGATGATATTGATTCTACTCCTGATCAAGATGTGGATAATGATACGCTTGTTGATAACGAAGTTGACAACGGTGGTGGTGATGAAGATGATCAAGATATTGAAGTAATTGAAGTTTGTGATGATATGCCACCTGTATTGGTTGGTGTACCAGAAGATATTATCATTGAATGTAGTGATGAGATTTCAGCACCAGCTGATGTAACTGCTACAGATCCTTCAGATGATGAATTTGAAATCGTATTCACAGAAGAATCTACGCAAGGTACAGGTGATGACTGTTCGGAATTTACTTATACTATTACAAGAACTTGGGTAGCTACAGATGTATGTGACAATTCAAGTATGGCTGTTCAAATAATCGAAGTTCAAGACACAGAGGCTCCAGTAATCGTTACTGAGCCAACTGACATGATCGTTGATTGTGATGGACTTGGAAATGTAGAGGCGTTTGAAGCATGGTTAGCTTCTAACGGAGGATTGGTTGTTGAAGATAATTGTTCAGAAGTAACTGTTACTCCAGAAGTAATTGAAGAGCTTGATGAATGTGGAAATACTTCTTCTATAGCATACAGCTTTGAGATTAGTGATGTTTGTGGAAACATCACTACCACTGAAGGAACCTTCACTATAGTTGATGAAGTAGCTCCATTATTGGCTGGTCCAATTGATGGTGACCTTAATCTTGAATGTGGTGACCTTGATAATGCAGAGCTTATAACAGCTTGGTTAGAAAGTGTAACGGCAGATGATGCTTGTGATGAAGATGTAACAATCGAAAATGACTTAGGAGATATTGCTGACTTATTAGCGATTAGTCCTTGTGCAAATAATGATGCACTT
>JALZVN010000055.1 GCA_023299965.1 Saprospiraceae bacterium
ACTAAGTTTTTGAGCTTATCTCGATCAGCAAACTCTACGTCTTCTTCTCCAAAGTCTAGTTCTAATTCTATTAAACTTGCGAAATCGATAAGCTCTTGCCGTAAGTCTTTGATCTCATTAGAAAAACCACCGCGCATTTGTTGTATGGCTAGAGAATGCGCTCCTTCAGAATCAGAAGCAATTAAATCGGCGACAGCCTCTGCTTGTGCGAGATCCATCTGCCCTCCTAAAAAGGCACGTAAGGTGAACTCTCCTGGTCCCGCTTGTCTAGCACCAATACGGAGAAAAAGTTTAATGATAGACTCTATAATGTAGCTAGAACCATGGCAAGATATCTCTACAACATCTTGCTTAGTGTAACTCTTAGGTCCTCTAAATATGGTAACTAAGCACTCATCTATAATATGCTCCTTCTCTGAAACAATCTTACCGAAGTGCGCCGTATGCCCTTCTTTCTGATCCAGGTCGGCGCCTTTGAATTGTTTATTGACCAGCGCTATGCAGCCCTCACCAGTGAGTCTAACTACTCCTATAGCTCCTACCCCCGGAGGAGTGGATAAAGCTATGATAATATCGTTTGTGTCATTTTGCATCTCAAATCATTATGTAGACACAAAATTACTATTCAAAGCGTCAGAAAACAAGTATACTTGGTTAAGCTTCCATTTTTCTAATGTAGCAATGTCTTATTGTTTTTTATCTTTGAATTGTAAATCCATGAGTCCTTTAATCACCCTTAAACACAATACTATCAAACACTTCTATCTTTTAATATTAGTCATCTTATTTTGCTTTTCTTGTGGTCCAGAACCAGACGTTCCTCCGATACTTGGTGAATTTGTCCCAGAGACCTTCGAACTAAGAGGCTATGGTCAATTGCCTTACAATGTCTTTTTTCCCAAAGATTATAATGGAAAAAAAGAATACCCTTTGATCTTCTTCCTTCATGGAGCAGGTGAAAGAGGCAATAATAATCAGTCTCAATTGAAGTATATCGCCCCTATTCTCAGTTCGGAAGAAACACAAATAAAATTTCCAGCCATTTTAGTATTCCCTCAATGTCCAGTCAATGATTATTGGGCGAGTGTAGATCGCAGTAATGATAATTGGAACTTTAGTATTGATGATAGACCTACTGCTGCTGGCTTGAAAGCCGAAAAGTTACTAACTCACATTATAGAATCTTACAAGATAGATCAAAATAAAATCTATGTGAGTGGTTTGAGCATGGGCGGATTTGGGACTTATTCCATTTTGAACAGAATGCCTGAAAAAGTGACGGCTGCCATTGCCATTTGTGGTGGCATCAAAGCAGAAAGTGCATCGCACTTCAAAGATGTACCCTTACAAATATTTCATGGCTCTGACGACAAGGTTGTTCCTGTAAGTTTATCTAGAGATCTTGCTAAACAACTAGAATCATTGAAAGCTCCATTTAAATATACGGAGTATTCAGGCATGGGTCATGATATATGGACTCAAGTATACCAAGACCCTAATACCCTAGAATGGCTTTTTTCACAGTCTAAATAGTTTTTGTTCAATCAGTTATGGTCTAAAATTTGCATTACTCAAAGTTGTAACCTGACATTAAGTGTACACACTGTTACATGAACAACTTTAATTACTACAAATATCGACTAAAATGGCGATTGCTAATGCCATTCCTTCGAGCTAAACCCATTAGCCTAGAGGGTAGTATATTTATTTTTTCTGAACCACGCGGAGGAAGTACATGGTTGATGGAAATCATTAGTAACATTCCTAATACAGCTACGATTTTTGAACCATTTCACAGTCATTATGGGGCATTAGAAGCCTATACTTGGGGAGAACATTTTTATCCTGGAAGTAATTGGGAAGCAGGTAAAAAAGGGATAGATCAAATACTTTTAGCCAATAAGCTCGATTCCTATCAATTAGAAAGAGCCCCTTGGTATAAATTACTGAATGCGAAGCAATATATTTTCAAATGCGTGATGGGAACATCTATTCTACCTTGGATAGCCGAGGAATATAAGTTTAGATACAAGCCCTTATATATACTCCGACACCCACTTTCCGTCGCATCTTCAACTTTAGAAAATCTTTATAAGCGGGATACCGTGCTCAATATAGATCACAAGTGGATCCCTAGCGGGTACAACCAAGAATTATATAAAAAACATAAAGACTTATTTGCCGAGGAAGCGCCGATGATGGATAAATTGCTGGGTCGTTGGTGTATCAATAACCACTATAACCTCACTCAGGAAAAGAACAACTGGATTCAAATTTACTATGAGGATCTATTGCTCTTTCCAACTAAAACATTGAATTTTATTTTTGACCAATGGGACATAGAACCGCCCGATGAAATCTGGACTCAAATTAACAAACCTAGCTCAAGTGACTTTAAGAAAGACTTCAGAGCTAACAAGGATGAGCAATTGAGTAAATGGATCCGCAGCTACTCGTCTGCCGAGATCAATCATTTCCAGTCTATTTTAGATAGGTTCGGTATTAACATATACAGAATGGACAGCCCCCTTCCAATACGTCTAGACTCTATTGATAAATAGGAATTCCATTTAAGTCATGAGTCAGCATTTCACTCATTACATCAAAAAAAGGACGTATTGCCTTGTACGATTTGACAACTTCTTTTATAAAATTCCTATCAACTACTTCCGAATCTTTAAACTTACGGGTAGCTAAGAATTGCTTATACTTCAATAAGTCTATAGCCTCATGATCTGGTTCGTATCCTTGGGGAGCTTTTTTCAGTTGATCTCCAACCATCTCTCCAAAATTATCCTTAAATTTTTTTGACTTCAGCACTTTTCTCAAAGGGCTGGCATCCTGGGAGATATGTGAACGAATCAGCTTTAAATCGTCACGCTCAGGAGACCAAAATCCACAACCAACTACACTTTCACCTGGTTTGATCCGAAATGCAAAGCCACCTCTTTTCCAAACTGTATCTCGCTTGAAACCTCCCATGATAAAATTTTTGTACGGTGTTTTATCTTTTGAAAATCTAACATCTCGATAGACTCGTTTAATTATCTTTTTTCTACTTAAGTCTACGATATCGTCAATTTTTTGCAACTCCTTTTGCAAAGTTTCTCCAAAAACATACATCTCTTCGTACGCTAGTTCATAACGATCTCTATTGTTTTCAAACCACTCTTTATGATTGTTCTTATCTATGTCTTTAAGAAATTTGAGGGTTGATTTTGATATTGTAGCCATTGGAAAAATTCGTTTGATTCTCAAAAATAGCTAAAGATAATAGATTCGAAAAACTCCTGACCTATATAAAAAATGCCTTAGCCAATTTGATCAGCTAAGGTATTATAGATAGTTTTAGTTTTTAATAATTGAAATTTACTTTAGATTCCACTTTACACTTAATCCAGTACTAACTAGATTTGTAAATTTAAGTGGATTGCCTGTATTGAATCTATATCCGACTCCTCTTCTCCCTTCAAATCCTATCTCCAAACGTTTAAAGAACAGTACTGCAACTCCTCCTTGAAGAAAAACTCTTTGATGAAGCGAATTTTTCATTAGATGCGATTCATTAAAACTAACGTATTTACCTACACTGGTTTCCCCCCCATCTGTTCCGGTATTAACAATTGCCGTTTCATCATAATAGTTTCCATAAATATGCAAAAATCCATTAAAGGTATAACCAAGATTAGTACCTACTCCACCATACAAATTAAGAAACCACAGTTTCTGGTTATACACTAAACTACCATCCAACGCAGCCTCATTAGAAAAAGAACTGAAATTAAAATGTTCTAAAGAATTGCGACTATAGGTAGTATTCTCTACCCTATTAAACATGATACTTGTCCCCATATTCAGTAGAACATTAGGCATAGCTCGAAATGGCAAAACGGTAATTTCTGCTCTTAAGGAAGGATTTTCACAAATCATAGAAGTAATATCCTGGGGATTAAATTCATTCTGCATTACTTCAGATGAAAATTCACTTTTAGACAATCCTTGGAAATAACTCGCACCAAGATCATTTACTCG
>JALZVN010000056.1 GCA_023299965.1 Saprospiraceae bacterium
CGTCCGCGACCTCACTTAAAGCCTTGTAATTTTTGGAATTACGGGGCTTTTTTCATTTTACATCTATTTCTTTCTGAAGACATTTACTTCCTAATGACAATCTAAGACATGTTTTCTCTCTTGAAAGTCTTAAAGCTTAGTAGCTTTGTGCTTTTTTAAAATCGAATGAAATATGAGAAGCATAATAACACTGTTATTCCTAACCATCTTAGTATACCAAGGAAATGCTCAATCAGGAGTAAATATAGATACGGTTAATGTTACAACTACAAGTATCCCGTTAAAACTGCATCAAACAGGTAGAAATATCACTGTTCTCGACACAGAAGATATACAGCAGTTGGCTTTCAACTCTATAGATGAGCTGTTACAAACAGTAAGTGGAGTAGAAGTACAAAGTAGAGGAGGCTTTGGTGCTCAAGCTGATATTTCATTGAGAGGCTCGACATTTACTCAAGTCTTGATTTTATTAGATGGTCAAAGAATGAATGATCCATTAACGGGGCACTTTAATGGGTATTTTCCAGTAACTCCGGCGGAGATATATAGAATAGAAATTTTAAGAGGACCTGCCTCTGCTATCTATGGTCCAGATGCTGTAGGAGGAGTAATCAACATCTTAACACACACTTTTGCTAAGCAAAACACAGATGTGCTTCATAACAAAGGATCTTTTGGATACGGTGATAATGCCTTAATCAATGCTGAACATGGTTTTTTTAGCCGCAAGAATGGACTTAAGATTGGAGGTGGTTTCAATATTATCAAGTCTGATGGCGAGGTGATTGCTGAGCAGGTGATTGATTCGACAACTACGTTAGAAGAATACACCACTTATTTTGATACCAAGCAAGCAAGTATCTCTTTGGGATATGATTTTGGTAATGGATTTTCGGTAGCAGCTAGAACCGCCTATGATGATAGAGAATATAACGCAAGGTATTTCTATACGTCTAGTCCATTTGATAAATCAGAAGAATTCACTAGAGTATGGTGGAATCAAGTGAGACTTTCTAAAATTGCGGATAAGTCAAGTACTAGCTTAGATTTGAGTTATAGAAGAAATAATGATGTCTTTGTATTTAGTCCTGATTTTCCTTCTACAAATACACATACTACTCAGTTTTTGAATGCGAATTTGACCCACCTAAGAGCTTTGCGCGATAACCTGAGTCTGAGGGTGGGATTACAAGGAGACCAAAGGAAAATTGAGAGTAACGATAGAGGAGATCATGACAATTATCACTTTGGTGCTTTCAGTATGCTACAGTATACTAATCCTAAAGGCTTAAACGCGAGTCTAGGGTTAAGATTAGATTATGATGATAACTATGAGTTCGAGTTTTCTCCACAGTTGAATATTTCCTATGTATTACCTGATTTTGTATTGAGAGCTGCTGCAGGAAAGAGTATCCGAGCAGGAGACTATACAGAGCGGTTT
Organism: Saprospiraceae bacterium; assembly: GCA_023299965.1. Taxonomy (GTDB): domain Bacteria; phylum Bacteroidota; class Bacteroidia; order Chitinophagales; family Saprospiraceae; genus JALZVN01. The sequence continues at coordinate 1,442 of JALZVN010000056.1, forward strand.
GTTTCTAATAACCTTGAGGACTTGACTCCAGGAAGATCGCTTGGTAATCCTGATTTACTAGCAGAAGAAGCATGGTCTCAAGAAATCGGATTGGATTATCATGGTCTGAGAGATTTAAAGATCAAGGCGACTGCCTTTTCTAGACAATCGTCTTCTCTAATTGACTTTGTGGAAACACCAGAAAGCGAAATTGAAGACATTGGTAGTTTGCAAGAGGGAGGTTCATATTTTTTAGCGTCTAATGTGTCTGAGGTGACAACTAACGGTTTTGAAGTAGAAGTATATTATGATAAAAAGTGGTCAGATAAAAATCAATTCAAAATAGGATTGGGCTATACCTTTTTAAATACTACAAATGAAGAGGAGGTAATATCTGTGTATATTAGTAGTCATGCTAGACACCTAGTGACTAGCAATATTTATGTACAGCTGGATAGATTTTATCTTTCTTTAAACAGTCTATTCAAAGATAGACCAGAACAGATTGCCTCACAGATAAATAGTACTTTGGTGGAGAACTACTTTTTACATAATGCAAAAGTAGGGATGCATGTCACTCAAAACTTTGGTGTATTCGTCCAAGTACACAATCTCGGCGATATAGAATACCAAAACATCCTAGGGGCTAGAATGCCTGGAAGATGGTTTAAAGCAGGCGTCCATTGGAGCCTATAACTGACGTATTTTCTCGCAACTTTTGCCTTTTGGCGTGGTTAATGTAAAAGTATTTAGAGTACCTCTTAGACAGAGGTACTCACAATTAACAATGGTGGGCTATTACCGAACCATCATCCATAAAAAACCACGTTTTGAAGTTTAAGCAAGTATTCGGGTTTGTATTGTTATTCGCTTTTCTAAGCTTTATGGCTTATAAATTCAATAATAATCTTGGAGCATCTGATGACGCATTGATGATTACGCTACTATCCGTCATCATAGTACTAATAATTATAGTTTTTGTACTTCGAATATTGATTAGCTGATAGATAAAGTATCTATTCGGCTTACCGTTTTTCATTCCCTCCTTCAATATTGCTTCAGTCAAATATAGTTTTATACCTTTGGTACAAGGTATGAATCAATTTTCCAATCAAACAGCATGGGTAACAGGTGCCTCCTCAGGGATAGGAGAACAGCTTGTGTATGCACTTGCTAGGCAAGGAGCAAAAGTGATTATTTCTTCCCGTAAACAAGCTGATCTGGAGATAGTGAAAATGAACGCTATAAACCCAGAAAATATATTCGTTCTTCCCTTTGATTTAGCGGATGAAGCAGGAATGCAAGCTGTCTTTTCTAAAGCGATTCGCTTTTCGGGGAGGATTGATCTCTTGTTCAATAACGGAGGGATAAGCCAAAGATCCCATGTCACCGAAACGCAGATGGATGTGTACCATCGCTTGATGAATATCAACTACTTTGGAACTGTAGCACTTACGAAATCAGTATTGCCAGCTATGATTCAGCAGAAAAGTGGCAAAATAATCGTCATTAGTAGTTTGATGGGTAAGTTTGCTTCTCCACTACGATCTGGATATGCAGCTGCAAAACATGCCTTACATGGTTTTTTTGATAGTTTAAGGTTGGAGATGCATGATAATAATATTGGCGTGTTGATGGTCTGTCCGGGCTTTGTGAAGACTAATATCTCTGTAAATTCCGTTACCGCAGATGGCTCAAAGCACAATGAAATGGATGATGCTCAAGATCAAGGAATGCCTGCTTCGTTGTGCGCAGAGAAAATATTAAAGGCTGTTCGAAAGGATCAACATGAAGTATACCTTGGCGGTAAGGAGACATTAGCGATATATTTAAAGCGCTTTTTCCCTAAAATTCTTCATAAAATTCTCTTAAAGTCCAAGGTTACCTAAGTTTTGAAAAACTAAGCGCTTTCTGGATTTGTTTTATTCGTGTACATAAACTGCTCATTACTTGTCATTTAATAAGTATATGAGGGCAGATTTTGGATGTAATAAGACATTAATTAATAAAATATTTATTTCATGAAGAATATAATTTGGATTACAGTAATCATGTTTTCATCTCTCTTTTCTTGTGCGCAACAAAAGAATGCTGATACTATGGCAAAGGATAAGATGGCTAAAGCGGAAATGGTAAAAGACAAAATGCCTAACAAAGATATGTTGGCAATGGACTTACCTGAAGTACTTGACGAAGGAAGCTACAATGAGCTTACAGAATTTGAAGAGTATGTAATCGCTAAAAAAGGAACTGAAAGATCATATTCTGGTGAATATCATGCTTCAAAGAAAGAAGGTGTTTATCTCTGTAGGAGATGTAATATGGCACTTTTTTCTTCTAACGATAAGTTTGATTCTGGTACAGGATGGCCAAGTTTTGATGATGAGATAGCGGCGGGAGCGGTAAAAGAAGAAACAGACTCAGATGGATATAGAACTGAGATTCTTTGCAGCCACTGCGATGGGCACCTTGGTCATGTGTTCAAAGGAGAAGGAATGACTCCTAAGCATACTAGACACTGCGTAAATAGTGCATCTATAAAGCTAGTAGAAACAAAGACGCCTTAAAAAATCATAACACTTTAGTTTGGACTGTCGCGACTCGCCAAAGGCGAAAAGCTCGACAAAACTCGTCCCGACTGAAGTGAAACGGAATGTCGGGGCGAAGTGCGTAGGGCGTAGGGGGAGAAGTGGTATCGCTACCGATGATAATCGGTAGGGGTAGGAACGGATCACCCGGTCCTGTCAGGCTCTGCCTGGCTTAGGAATGCTCCAAAACGATGAGATAGAGTTACTTAAGAAAAATAAATAATCAGAAATAGTTATTTGAAGGGCTATCATCTTTAGGATGGTAGCCTTTTGCTTTTTGGGTGGTATAATGCATTAATTTCGTAATTTTGCGATATGTTAGATAAGTTAAAAGCCATAGCAGATAAATATTATCACTTAGAGGAGCGCATGTCGGATCCTGAGGTGGTGACGGATATCAAAAAATACAAGAAGGTAAGTAAGGAATATAAGGGACTGCAGCCGATAGTAGAGGCCTATAATGGATATCAAAATGTGTTGGATAATCTAGAATCAAGTGTGGAAATGCTAAAAGAGGATGATCCAGATATGAAGGAAATGGCTAAAGCGGAAATAGAAACGCTCAAAGTACAAAAGGTAGATTATGAAGAGCAGATCAAAGTGCTCTTGATACCCAAAGACCCTGAAGATACAAAAGATGTTATCGTAGAAATAAGATCAGGTGCTGGTGGTGATGAGGCGAGTATTTTTGCGGGAGATTTGTATAAGATGTATTCAAAATATGTGAGTGCGCAAGGCTGGTCAATGGAGACGGTATCCGTGACGGAGGGCACTGTCGGTGGATATAGTAAGCTAGTACTAGAAGTAAGTGGTAATGAAGTGTACGGCAAGCTAAAATTTGAATCTGGAGCACACCGTGTACAGCGTGTCCCTAAAACGGAATCACAAGGTAGACTGCATACTTCTGCTGCTACAGTGGCGATTATCCCGAAGCTAGAACTTGAAGATGTAGATGTGAGTATGACGGATGTGAGAGTGGATGTATATCGTGCCAGTGGAGCAGGGGGGCAGCACGTAAACAAAACGGAATCTGCTGTGCGTCTTACACACAATCCGACGGGAATCGTCTCTGAATCTCAGGATAGTAGATCTCAACTTAAGAACAGGGAAATTGCATTTCAACGTCTATGTGCTAAAATTGCAGAAAAACAAAAAGCCGATAGAGAGCAGACGCTTGCGAAAAAAAGAAAGTCTCTGGTAGGGTCTGGAGATCGATCGGATAAGATTAGAACCTATAATTATCCTCAGAATAGAGTGACAGATCATAGACTAGAAGGCTCCGTAAAAAACTTCAATTTACAGTCTGTTGTAGAGGGAGACATCCAGCCCATAATCGAAGCTTTGCAGATGTATGAGAACGCGGAGCGACTAAAATCAGAAGAATAGTCTACGTTTTGCATTAATTGTATATCTTTTCTCTTACAGCTTGCCGATATATAGAAGTATAATTCTATATTTTTAGAATAGTTTCTAAGAATTATATCAATATATTTTGGCAAATCTTAATACAAAAGGTAAAGAGGAGAATACCTATGATGCTATTATCATCGGCTCTGGTATTAGCAGTGGTTAGGCTTCTGGAATCATAGCGCAAAAATTTTGCTTCGTGTATTGATAAAGCCATTGCCGCCAAGCCAGAAGATTTAGTAGCTTATAAGACAAAGATTACGGCAGCCGCTGAAAAGTACGAAAATGACGCTGTAGGATCTGGCAAAGGAGGCTATAGAAGTACCGCATTTTTCTCTCAACTCAAGGGGATGACAATGACAGGATACTGCACTTCTGAAGATATTTGCTCTAATGTGCTCGTTTAAGACCCTATTCCATGCGATTATATAGGTTGTTACCCATTAGAAAAGACAGAAGGGCACGCTTTGGACGGAATAAAAACCTCCAATAGTTTATCTTTGTTGTACTATTAAGAAGTAATAAGAAGATATCATATGATTATAGAACAAATATATACGGGCTGTTTGGCTCAAGGAGCTTATTATATAGAAAGTAAGGGAGAGGCTGCGATCATCGATCCATTGAGAGAGTCCGATCCGTATATCCAAATGGCAGAGAAAAAAGGCGCCAAAATCAAATATGTTTTTGAAACGCACTTTCATGCAGATTTTGTTTCTGGTCATATAGATCTAGCGGGTAAGGCTGGAGCTCAAATCGTATATGGTCCTCTAGCAGAGACCAAGTATGAAAAGCACATGGCGAAGGATGGAGAAGAATTCTCTATCGGAGATTTGACCATCAGAGTGCTTCATACTCCTGGACACACTATGGAAAGTACTACTTATCTATTGCTGGATGAAAATAAAAACCCACACGCTATCTTCACAGGCGATACGCTTTTTATAGGCGATGTAGGTCGTCCGGATCTAGCACAGAAGGCAGGTTCCATGACAAAAGAAGATTTAGCAGGAATGTTATATGACAGCCTTCGCGAAAAAATAATGGTATTGCCTGATAAGGTACTAGTATACCCAGCGCACGGTGCGGGTTCTGCTTGTGGAAAAAACATGAGCAAAGAAACATTTGACACCTTAGGCAATCAAAAGAAGACCAATTATGCCCTTCAGGTCGATTTGGATAAAGCTGGCTTTATAAGCCAAGTAACTGAAGGACTAGCTCCCCCTCCACAATACTTCGCAAAGAATGCGAGTATGAATAAGGAAGGTTACTTAGATTTAGAATCCATCAAACAGCAAGGCTCTCGCAAGTTATCACCAGCTGAATTTGAAGAAGCTGCGAATCAGCAGGATGCTTTAATGCTAGATGTGAGAAATAAAGAAACCTTTGTAGAAGGCTATATCCCTAATTCTATATTTATAGGTTTAGATGGTAGCTTTGCTCCCTGGGTTGGGGCACTGATTATCGACATCAAACAACCTATTTTATTGATTACAGAGAAGGGTAAAGAAGAAGAAGCCATAACTAGATTAGCTAGAGTAGGGTATGACAATACGATAGGATATCTTGACGGTGGTTTTGAAGCTTGGAAGTCTGCGGGTAGAGAAGTAGAAACCATAGAATCCATTAAAGCAGAGGAATTTGCAACAAAATTTGAAAATCAACCTACAATTAATGTATTGGATGTGCGAAAGCCAGGTGAGTTTTCGGCATCTCATATAAAGAGTGCGCAAAATTTTGCCCTTGACTTCATCAACTCTAATATGAGTGAAATAGACAAGGACAAAGAATACTTTATTCATTGCGCTGGGGGGTACCGCTCCACTATCAGTAGTTCAATTCTCAAAGCAAGAGGATTTCACAATTTTGTAAATGTTCAAGACAGTTTTACGAATATTAGCAATACTACTGTGCCTACTGAAGCAGGCGCATCATGCGGGACTCACTAACGCAAGTCACAATACAGATAAGTGAAACTGCTTCAAAAGATACCATTATTTAAAAATCTGCGGTTTTACACTGCCAAGGATTTCCAGTATGATCTCATAGCGGGTCTCACTATATCTATACTACTCATTCCACAAGGGATCTCATACGCCTACCTAGCAGGCTTGCCTCCACAATATGGCTTGTATGCAGGTTTAGCTCCTTTGATTGTTTATGCCTTTTTTGCTTCCACGCCTTATTTACAGATAGGGCCAGTAGCTTTGACGTCTTTGTTGATTGTTTCTGGCATTGGGCAGATAAATGGTGTGGAGTTACAATCGGAGCATTATATACAACTGGTATTGATGACAGGGCTCCTTACTGGGATACTTCAGCTACTGTTAGGTGTTTTTAAACTAGGAATAACTGCCAATTTCTTATCTAAGCCGGTCATTGCGGGATTTACTTCTGCAGCTGCTATTATTATTACGATCAGTCAGCTCAAAGATATATTTGGTATCAAAATAGGTCAGTATAAATTTTTGCACCAAAAGATACATGGTGTATATCAAGCACTGCCTGATATGAATCCTACAGCCGCTATCATGGGCTTTTCGAGTCTACTCTTGATGTATGTCTTACGCAAAATTAATAGAAAAATCCCAAGTGCATTAATCGCCTTAGTTATTGGTTCTGTGTGTACATGGGTTTTTCAGCTGGATACCAAAGGATTAAAGATAATCGGAGCAGTAGATATAGGATTACCTGCTTTTCGCTGGTATATGATTGATTTACCGACGCTTAGATCCATTTTGCCAACTGTAATTACCTTGACTATATTTGGTGCAGTGGAGTGCATGACTATATCAAAGGCTATTGCCTCTAAAGATCCCAAGGTTAGAACAAAACCTAATCAAGAGTTTATAGGTATCGGATTATCCAAAATATTTGGAGCCTTCTTTCAAGCTATGCCCAGTTCAGGTAGTTTTAGCCGTTCAGCGGTAGCACACGACTTGAGCGCCAAGTCTAGCATTGTGAGTCTAATATCTGCCTCCGCAGTCGCAATAGTACTTTTATTGCTTTCTCCAATACTGCATTTTATTCCTTTTACTATTCTGGCTTCTATCATTATTATCTCGGTGATGAATTTATTTGAGTTTCAAGAAGCTAAGTTCTTATGGACTTATCATCGAAGAGACTTTTGGAACATGGCGGTTACTTTTTTAGTAACCTTGATCGTTGGTATAGAACAAGGGGTTTTAGTCGGGGTGGTGCTTTCGATCATCAAGGTACTGATGAAGAGTGCGGAGCCGCACATTGCCATTTTAGGTCGCTTACCTGGCACTACAGTGTACAAAAATGTAGATCGCTTCGAAGAGGCTGTAGTTCCTGCTAATATGAAGATTATTCGTTTTGATGATGAACTATATTTTGCCAATGCTGCCTTCTTTGTTGAGAAGTTCAAAGCCTATGTTAGACCCAACACTAAGGGGATTAAGGTGGTCGTTTTGGACGCTAGTGGAATGAATGGTATTGATAGTGTTGGGATAAGAGCCTTTGAAGAGGTATTAGATTTTTATACCGAACGTGATATTGAATTTAATGTCTGCCGTGTTATTGGTCCAGTTCGAGATATACTCAAGAAGACTGGCTTGATGGATCGCTTAGGGTCAGAAAATAATTTTCTCCAAATCCAAGATGCGGTAGACGATTATGAGCAGGTCACTACCTAATGACCCTATAAATGGACTTGTTTGGGCGTGCCTCAAACGCGCAAAGCCCTATTTTTCCACAAAACCTTCCCGCCATCCAATGCCATTTGAGGCCAGGCTATCCAGCACTTCGCGTTCCGCTACGGTCCTTTTGCTATCCACCAGCTATGCTAGGACTTCCCGAAGCTCCACTGCGTTCCGTTCGAGACTGCTTCCTATCCTTCACGCATTCTATTTTTGAGTGTAGACCTTCGACTTATACTTCATGAAAGTATACCAACTGTAATCTCTTGTAAATGAGTTTTATACCATTTGAGATGTCAAGTTAGAGGAGATAACACAATGACCAAAAGGCATAAAAAAAGGTTTCACAGAAACCTGTGAAACCTAATTTGCGCCTCTTCTAGGACTCGAACCTAGGACCTACGGATTAACAGTCCGGCGCTCTAACCAGCTGAGCTAAAGAGG
>JALZVN010000057.1 GCA_023299965.1 Saprospiraceae bacterium
CAATCTGGATTCGACTTAAATAAACCTCCCAATTGGTAAATTTAGCAGCCAGAAATTTTAATACGACAGCACTTTTTACAGATGACAAAAGTAGTAGTAAGTGCAATAGTACTTTGAAAATTGGATAGTCTAAAAAAGCCGCACATGTAGTAATGTGGCTTTGTCGGTATAGTAGATGAAGCCAACTTTTTATGTAAAAAAAGCTGTCCGAAATTCCTATTTTTCATTTAGAGTACCTCTATTATATATACCATTTGGAATTTACAATAACGCTTACACCTAGATAGAAGCAGACAATTGACATCATAAACTTGGTGTACTTTCACTTTGCGAAATATATTGCGTATTTTAATACCATTAAGTTAACGCGTACAACATATAGGCGTATTGCCCGTTCCAAAATTAGCAGAAAGTCTAACGAAAACAATAACGCTGCTAGCCTAATACCCTTTAAGGTTTAAAATGGTATAACAACAATGTATTGAGTCATCTAACAAAACAAATTCTCTCTTTGTGTAGGGATTAAAACCACACTTCATGAAACGGACCATCTACATACTTAGTCTCTTACTTGGATTCTCTGGCGTTTTATTTTCACAAGCCATCCAGCCCGTAATTACTAATTTGAATCAACCCAATGATTTAACCTTCGTCGGTGATGACCTATACTATATAGAAAGACATGCGATTCGTAAAGTAGATATTTCGTCTTCCCCGTTTCAAAGTGAAGTGATCAAATCAGATATTTGGAGAGGAGCAGGAATGCTGATCAAAGATGGATTTCTATATGCAACTGATTTTGATAAAGGGGAAATTTTCAAAATTAATCTCTCTGACAGTACTTACCCATCTGAGATATTGATAGACAATTTGCGCACGCCTGACATGATTGCCATTCACAATGACATACTATATTACACAGATCCGAATGACAGGATTATTGGTAGAGTCAATCTGTCCGGTCCAAATCCTGAAATGTTGCCACTCCTATTGGATGCAGGCAGATCTATCGGTATCGCTATTTATAAGGATGAACTGTACTATACTGATCAAGAAGGTCGGTCAGTCAATAGAGTCAACTTAAATGACGCTAACCCGACTGCTGAGGTTATTTTTACTAATCTTAATCGTCCGCAAGGTCTAAGCTTATGTGGAAGTGAAATATATGTATCCGATGATATGGGATTTAGTATTTTGAAATTTAATCCATCCTGCAATCCGGATGAACTAGAAGTTGTAGCAAGAGGGGTAGATACTCCTAGGCAAACAGCAGTCAGAAATAATAACATCTATACCATGACTGTTGAAACAGAATTCATAGGGCGTTTGAATTATGAAAACACTACTTGCTATTTTGATGATTATATCATTTGCGAATCCGATTCCTTGACATGGATAGATGGAAATGTATACACCTCTACAAATAATACTGCATCAGTCACCCTACAAAATCAGGAAGGCTGTGACTCCATCGTCATGCTTAACTTATCCGTTATCCTCACCAATACAAATGTTACGAGTACAATGGGCGTTCTCTCTGCAGTAGAAAATGGAAATGATGTAAGCTACCAATGGTTAGATTGTGCAGATGGTCTAGGTCGAATATTCGGAGCAACGGAATCTACCTATGAACCTGGTCAGTTGGGTTTTTATGCACTGGAGATAACAAACAATGGTTGCGTGGACACAACAGAATGTGTAAGGAGTTCGATATTTACCACTAGCGTAAATGATATCAACGAACAAAGCCCTTTTAGTGTCTACCCTAATCCCACATCTGAGATGCTTACGATAGATTTTGACGTACTTTCTACTGGAAATATAGAAGTGTATACGCTAGCAGGACAGCTAGTCAGTACCTATCAGATATCGAACAAAAAGTCTTACAACTTCCCCATCTCCGAGCCGGCTGGAGTATACCTTGTACGAGTTCGACTTGGAAATTCTGCATGGACAGAAAGAATCATGAAAATGTAAAGCAATACATTTCTCATAATGTAGCGTACATAAATGTTACTTTTTAAGCAATAGGACTTATCTTAGGTCTACATTTCACAAAAAAACGTAGACATGATAAAAAATCAAATTCTAGCAGTAGTAGCTTTTCTACTATTTTCGACGCTATCACTCGATGCGCAATTGACTTGGACTCCGGAAAAAATTACCGCTGGCGAAAAGGTAAGTGTAACTTATGATTCAAAAGAGACTCCTTTGGCTGGAGAGGAAACAATAGTGCTCAATCTCTACCAAGTAGATTACAAAAACCTGACGGTACAAGAAGTACCAATGCATGTCACGGACGGAAAATTAATGGGTAGCTTTACTGCTGATGCCAACACCACAGCAATATTCTTTGGTGTGAACAGCGAAGACATGAAGCTAACAGATACCAATAATGAGAAGGCTTACAAGACAGTCATATATAAATCCGATAGAAAAACGCCAGTACAAATGGCTTACGCTTCTAAGGCGATGATCAAGGCAGAATTTGGCGATTATGTAGGTGCCAAAACAGATGGAAAGAATGCTTTAAAAGTGTTAAATAAAGAATTTGCAAGCCACCCTGCTTCCGCAAAAGATATCAAATTGCAAGATTTTCATTTAGGACTTGCTTCCGCAACAAAAGATGCAGAAGCTATGGAAAGCCATGCTCCTAGAGCTGCTAAAATCATGGATAGCAAAAATGCTTCTGAAGATGAAATGGCTTATGCTTATAAATATGTGCAAAGAGTCACTAAAGATAAGGATGCTCAAGCCGCACTAAAAGCTAAAATTATTGAGGCTTACCCGACCAGCAATCTAGCTGCAAGAGAAATCAGTGGAAAAGTGAGAGGAGCAAAGGATGTCGATGAAGCTATAGCGATTCTAGATATGTGGGACAAGTCTTTTGCGAATGACAGCTCAAAAAATAGCACAAGAAACTACATCATCAATAGTATCGCTTCTAAGTATGCTAAAGCTGAAGATTGGGACAATCACAAAAAGTATTTCGACATGATCGATGATCCAAGCAGAAAGGCGGGTGCCTTAAATGGACTTGCTTGGGGGATGAGCGGTGAAACTTTAGACGCAGAAGCTCCGAACGCAGAAATGGGTCGGAAGCTTTCTAAGCAATCTATAGACCTTATAGATACGGAAATGAAAGCCATGAATTTCAAATCTGATGAAATGACTGCTAGACAGTATAAAGGTAGTCTTAGTTTTTCTAAAGCGATGTATGCAGATACGTATGCCCTTCTTGCTTTTAAAAATGGTGATGTGAAAGATGCGCTAAAGCATCAAAAAATATCTTGTGATGCAAGCAATTTT
>JALZVN010000058.1 GCA_023299965.1 Saprospiraceae bacterium
CAAATGATAGGTTTTTATAAAACTTATTTTTTCATAAATCAGGTTTCTGAATTCAGCTATTAGGTTTTTACAATTCAGCTTGAATTTTTACCCTAACACCTCCAAAGCCTGCCTTAAATCCTCCACTAAAACCTCAGGTTCCTCTAGTCCGATATAAATCCTAGCAAAGCCAATTGGCATGTCAGGATTATCTCTGCCTGGAATGCCATAAAGAGCTACTGCAGGTAGGATCAATGACTCGTGCCCTCCCCAAGAAACAGCTAGTAAAAACCTCGTTAAGGCATTAAAGAAGGCCTCCATTTTTTCTTTGCTTTCCGTCTTAAACTGAACAGCGAAAAGGCCACCACAGCCAGACATCTGTTTTTTGGCCAATTCATACTGAGCGAAAGATGGATGATGAGGAAAGTAAACCGCTTCTACAGCAGGGTGTTCCGCTAAGAAGTTACATACGGTATGCGCACTAGCATCAGATTGTTTCATGCGTAAAGGCAATGTTCGTAAGCCCCTCAGGACTTGTGAAGCATCGTGCGGTGCAATGACACCACCAAGTGTCATATACTCTTTAGGAAAAATCTCACTTATGATTTTGTGGCTTGCACATACAACGCCACAAACGATATCGCTATGTCCATTGATATACTTCGTACCAGAATGCGTCACTATGTCGATGCCTGATTCGATGGGTCTTTGATAGTACGGAGAGGTATAACTATTGTCTATAATAGAAATCAATCCATGTCGCTTAGCAATCTCTGCACAAGCAGGAAGATCCTGCAACTCCATATGCATCGAAGTAGGGCTCTCCAAAAAAAGTACTTTAGTATTCTTTTGAATGGCAGCTTCCATGGCTTTCAAATCCCGACCATCTACAAAACTAGTGGTAACACCAAATCGAGGCAAAAACTCCTTAAGCAATTTGTTGGTCCAAGAGTAAGCAGACTTCACACATACAATATGGTCTCCCTGATTCACTTGAGAGATAATGGCATTGGCAATGGCGCCACTACCGCTTGAGAAAATGAGGCAATCCTCTGCAGCCTCTAAAGCAGCCAGCTTTTTTCTTAGTATTTGCACAGTAGGATTGTTGCCTCTAGTATACATATGAGAAGCCAACTCATCCCCCATAGAAGTTCTAAAGGCATCCAAACTTTTGAAAGCAAAATTACTGGTCTGTACAATAGGAGGAGAGACAGCATTAAAGTACTTATCTCTATCTTCTCCTAAGTGATTCAATATGTATGAGTAATCCATTTTTCTATTTTATGGAAAGATACTAAACTAGTATCACTATGACAAGGAGGCAGCAATGCCTATTATTGGAATAAAAAAGGAAACGACCTATTGGAGTTCAATAGGTCGTTCAATAAGTCTCTATGATAGGTGAAGAATGAATTTATTCTTCTTTCCATTATCGACTAAGATGTACTCATTTTGCAGCAAATGCTGTGCATTCACTGTGAATTCTGGATCGGAAATTTTCACCTTATTAACAGAAACAGCGTTTCCTTTAAGCGCTCTTCTTGCGTCTCCTTTACTAGAAACAATAGAGGTTTTTTCTGCTAGAAGGTCTACTATATTCAAGCCTCCGTCTAATGCAGATTTACTTACTTCAAAGGATGGAATCTCTTGAGCAACAGTTGCTAAGGCTGCGGAGTCTAATGCTTTACACGTTTCTTCGTCAGCCTTTTTATTAAACAAAAGTTTAGATACTGTAGCAGCTGATTCGTATGCTTCTTGAGAGTGAACTCTTACTGTTATCTCTTCGGCTAAGATTCTTTTTTGTTCATTAAGATTATCTTTTAGATCTTCCTCCATCTGTTCTACTTCTGCACGTGACTTCAAGGTGAAAAAGCGAATGAATTTAGGCAGATCAGCATCATCTGCATTCAGCCAAAATTGGTAAAACTTGTATGGACTAGTCATATTTGGGTCTAACCAAATATTACCTTCTTCCGACTTTCCAAACTTAGACCCGTCTGACTTCGTGAGTAACTCTGAGGTGATGGCGAATGCTTTTCCTTCTAGATTACGTCTAATGAACTCCGTACCAGAGGTGATGTTACCCCACTGATCAGAACCTCCAATCTGTAATTTGCAATCGTAGTCTTGGTATAACTTCTGGAAATCATAGGCTTGTAATAGCTGGTAAGAAAACTCAGTAAAAGACAAACCCGTTTCTACACGCTTTTTTACAGACTCCTTGCTCATCATATAGTTGATAGTAAGGGTCTTACCTACATCTCTCAGAAAGTCAAGAACATTCATGTCGTTGTAGAAATCATAGTTATTGATGACTATGGCCTTATTGTCTCCGTTTTCAAAATCTAGAAATTTGCTAAACTGCGCTCGCTGATGAGCAAGGTTGTTATCTAGTTCTTCAAATGATTTCAATACTCTTTCTTTATCCTTACCGGATGGATCTCCGATACGACCAGTAGCTCCCCCCATCAAGACAATTGGATTGTGTCCAGAGAGTTGAAAAAGCTTGAGTAGTTGAATTTGGACCATGTTTCCTATAGTCATAGAAGGTGCAGTAGGGTCAAAGCCTATATATCCAGTCATTTTGCCCGCTTCAAGGGCTTCTGCTATCCCAGGAGTTGAATTACTTAGTATCCCTCTCCATTCTAATTCTTCTAAAAAATCCATGTGTCTATTTTTGCCCAAAAATAAGAATAATACATTATAAATCTAGATAGAGAGCTGTATTCCTTGTAACACATTCGAAAACGATACATGGGTTGCGATTTGCCGATAGGCAGAGCCTAGAATGGACAAGTGGTAGAAGCGGCATTACGCCCTAGTAGTCGATTTATTTTTCGACTACTAGGGCGTAATATAGCGGATGACACGGTGCCGACGGCCTTAGTCGGTATGGCCCCAAAATAAAACAAAGCTAGCACATGAGCTTATCGTGATTTTTCAGTTTATATAAGGCAGAAAAAAGTGTTTATTCATCGACGCCTCGACAAATGTAATAATGCTGAACTAGCCTTTTTTATAAAGGGATATCGTGCAATGCTAAAATGGACAGTGTTGTGTTATGGGTTGTTTTCTATGTAACATATGCACAAGAAAAAATGCAATTATAAATTAGCAGTCACGGCCCTTGAAATGCCATAATTATAGTTTAGTTGTTCGTTATTGAATGTCAAAGATTTTATTCGGACTTACTTTGTGGCTCTTACATAAGTACTGAACTAAAGCTATGAAAGTGTTCAGGTAGGATTGTTTTTTAGTTTATTTAAATGGACTATCCGCATATTGTACATCAATCTAAGGGGTTAATAAAATCAATCTCAGTACTTCGCTCTTTGAAGGAAACTATGATAGCAATGCTAAGCGAACCCACATCAAGATGTCTTCTATCAAAGGAAGATCGGATGACATGCTGATCATTCGAGGTATCAACTTATTCCATACGCAAGTAGAAGAAGTAATTCATACGATAAATGAATTGAGCACCAACTATAGATTAATAGTGGAACGAAAAGGAACGATGGATACTGTTTGAGGTAGAGACGTATCCTATATCAAAGGTAAGTACTGATTCATTAAGTGAACTGCTAAAGTCCAATATAAAAGACACCGTGGGCTTGTCTATGGATATTGATATTAAAGAACCAAACAGTATAGCTGGAAGTCAAGGAGATGAGTTGAGTCGAATTTTGGATCCTCTAAAGTGATACTTGCAATAAATCTATTTTTAAAAATGCTTATATAATCTTCTATTTTTTCTTTTTAAAATTTGGAAACCATACAAAGTCTATGAAAACAATGGTGTTCAAATCTCTGTCTGAATTTCTTACGTTCATTTTCGCTTCAGGTCCTATTTCAAATCGACCAAATTTTTCTGACTTATATCCTAGACCTAAATATATTTCGGTCAAATTGTGCAATGAAGTACGCGGTCTTGTCGGCTGTACAAAAATGCTGTTTACTGAATTGATATAAAATTCATTTGCATCAAGATGTTTTCCTTGAAGTGGAATATCCCAACCTAATGTATAAGACAATCTAGTAACTGCATTAAATCCACCGTTGTTTGGGGCTTCAATAAATCGTTCTTCAAATCTAAGATGATGTCGCAATCTTAGACTTTCTATATGCTGAATCTGTACAAATTGGGAAATAAATCTATGCTCAAATCTTGTATCGCTCAAAAAAGGGTCATTAACTCTAAAGAGATATCCAGCTGTAAGAATACTATTGAGTCTAAGCTTGTAGGCCACTCCACCTATGAAAGTAAAGTTTATAACTCGGGACGGAAGTACTACATTTTCTAAAGTATTGTCAGCTACATCAATTTCACTAAAAGAAGTGAAATTCAAGCTGAAATGCTCATTAAGTGTTTTGTGATAATTTATTTTCGGAAGAATCCCAAGATGCGTTAGATTTTGCGCAAATAGATTAGCACTACCACATAGAAGAAATATGTATAATAGAATGTGTTTCAAAGCCATTTTTAGTTGAAGATTAAGTCTATAGATTTTTGAGGTATTTCTTTGTAGTCGATAAGCGTTCCGTCTTCATTAAACCTAAAACGGTAGACTTTCTTTTTGACGGAAACATCCAGTTCATAGATGTCTTCATTACCCGTTTTTTGATGTTTGCAATAGGTCACCTTATGTGAAGATACTTTCTCCTCTAGTATAGTACTAACCTTTTTTCTAAGTTCTTTCGGGACGTCTCGGTGATAGTCGACTTGGGTTTCTATTCGAACAAATTGATTATTAGAGTCAAATATGAGATAGATATCACCTTCGTTCTTATTTATCTTAGCCTCGTAAAATGTAGAATCGTCATCCGTTATGAATTTGAAATATTTCACCTTGTGACCATCATAATGTTTTTCAACATATTCAATGATTTGTTTTGAAATTTTCTTCTTATTGACTTTTATTTCACCTGCGTGAAATTGAGCGTTGGCTAAATGAAGTGAAAATAAATTCACTAAAATAAAGATTATCAGTGTTTTATGCATTGCATGATTTAATTTCAAGATATACGGCAAGATAGCAATAATATATTTTAATCCTTACGGGTACCTCTATAAACCTCTGAATTAGTCTAAGATCAAATTTCAATTAGACAGACTAGCCTATGCTTACTTCAGGTCGGTAGTGCTAGTCTGAGAGCGTTTAGCCTCAGTTAAACGACTGAAATATAACCAGGTACATCAGAGATTTTTTTTTGTAGAAAATCTAGAAGAGTTTCATTTTTAAACAATGAATGGGGTTCATAGAGGCATCCCTATTTATGAATATGACTAAAGAAGTTTCAATAGTTGCTTAGTGGTATAGTATTCAAATACACGATCCTTCAAAGTGAAGTCTTTGTTTAATACTATTGTGGCAGGTACGGAAAAAGGTACGCCATCACGAGAAGCTAACAGTAAAGGTAATGCATGAATGCCATGACGTTTGCTTAGAGCTTCTTTATTGTTGAACTGCATACCTTCAAAGGTGATAATGTCCGTTCGTTCTACATCCATCTCTACAGCATAGTAGCCTGTGTTTAGTTTTTCTATAACTGTAGGCTTAGTGAATACCTGACGTTCTATTTTTTTGCAGTATACGCAAGATTCAGAATGAAAAAATAGGAAGACTGGCTTAGGGGTATCCTTGAGGGACTGTTCTAATTCTGCCCAGGTCTTCCACTCAATCATCGTGTTGTTTTGAGCATTGAGTGAACTAATACTTACAGATAAAAGGAGTATAAAAAAAATGAATAATCTCATAAAGTTACTATTGAAAATCTCCTAGCTTAATTCCTATAAAGAAAGTTCTTGGGCGATTGGGACCATATATATAATCCGAATCACGCAAAGCACCAATTTCAAAATCATCTTGATAACTATTAAATATATTCTGGACCCCTG
>JALZVN010000059.1 GCA_023299965.1 Saprospiraceae bacterium
TTCCATGAAAAAAAAGCGGATGGTTTGCCATCAGAACAGTTTGCAAGCTTTGTCAATTTCTTTTTTTTGATCTTCTCATTGGTTTTGTCCACTCTTCCTTTTGGGCAAATTTTACTATTCTCTTCATGAAACCAATGATACTAATGAATACGAGGTATACAAAGCTGATCACAATGTAAATCCAACGATACGGTCCTACCTCTTCCAATGTAATACCCGCAAAATAATAGGCTATTCCTCCTGATAATATAGCCATACCCGCGAAACTAAAAAAGGACTTCATCCAATATGTGTTATCATCTGTAGCAGTAAGGCTGTACACACTGTTGAAAATCGCAAAGAATAGTAATAAACTTGCAGCTATAGTCCACGGAAAAGCAGCATCTACATTACTAATCCCTGTGGCATCTACTAACTCAGAAATCAGTAGAATACTGATAAAAACCACCATAACAACCAAAAACTGCCTAAATGGTCCTAAGTCTTTTGAAAAGATAGAATTGTCTTCGTAACTCATGAATATAAAATAGATGTTAATTGAAAATGTTTAATTTTGGGCAATCATATGTTAAAGAATCTTCCTTAATCAGATGATTATCACCTAAAATTATCAAAACATTTGAGATATTTTATTGCAATTTTCATCTTTCAGTTCATTTCTTGGACAAACGTACATGCACAAAACGTTTTCAGCATTGGTCAAATACAAGGAGAGAATACCATTTCTCCTTTATTAAACGATCAAGTAGTTATAGAAGAAGCTGTAGTGACTGTTGTCGATAATGATATCCTTTATGTCCAGTCTATGACAGAAGATAACAATCCAAGGTCTTCAGAAGGTATTCTTGTGGTATGGGAGGATGCAGATGACTTTGCGCCTAATGATATAGTGCGCATCACTGGTACCGTTCGCGAGTTTGATGACAACACCAGTATTCAAGCCCAAATTATTAGCAAACTTGGAGAGACTAGTATCAGTCTGACACCAATCATCATTGACGATTCCTTCCCTGGAAATGCGCGTCAAAACATCAACCCACTCGAATTTGCTGAAGGGCAACTCGTCTCTTTTAATGACTTATCCATAATCGCTCCCTCCGAGGGCTCAAGCCTCGCTTATATTAGTGGCTCCAACACGAGACCATTGAGAGAACCAGGTATAGAGTTTCCAGGTACTTCTGGACTTCCAGTTTGGGATGGCAATCCTGAAGTATTCTTCTTTGTACCCAATGGATTGGGACTAGCATCTAATGCTTTTCTTCATACATACATGAAAATATCAGGAAGGGGCATTATAGTAGAAGAGCAATTCAACTACGCACTCTACCCTATTTCTTTTACGATCACCGAGGATTTATCACCGGCACCTACTGCAGCCCCACAAGAGGAGGAATTCAACATCGGATGCCTGAACACCTTGTTCCTAGAGAAGGAAGATTCGAGCTACGAGCTCAGGCTAGATAAAATATCGAACTATATTATAGATGTTTTACAAACTCCAGATATAATAGCTTTACAAGAAGTAGGTGGTACTCAAGAATTTGAAGATTTAGCAGAATTGCTTTCTGAAAAAACTAATAATGAATATGAAGCCTTGAGCATCAACCCCACAGGAAACATCAATAACGGATATATTGTAAGCTCGACTTTCACAGTAGAAAACATCGAAGCCTTAGGTACTAACTTATCCTTTGATGGAGGATCATTGCATGATAGACCACCATTATTATTAGAAGGCTTTATCAATACAGAAGCAGGTCTCACTCAGCTGAGTGTACTCAATTTACATCAGAGGTCACTCAATGGCATTACCGGTAATGGAAGTGATTTTGTGAGAAGAAAAAGAAACGCTCAGGCAATTTCAGTTGCCCAGATGATTAGAGACTTACAAGATGAAGAAAAACAAATCATGGTTGTAGGCGATTTCAATGGCTATGAATTTTCAGATGGTTTTGTGGACGTCACCAATCAGATTGCAGGTACCGCATCATTGGGAGCAGAATTTTCGATCAGTCCTCAAGGCGTAGATCCACTTACCAATATCTCTGCGTCCTTCCCACCGATGGAAGAACGATACTCCTTTGTATTTAGAGGAAATGCTCAGATGCTTGATCACTGTCTAGTATCTGACTTTACAGAAATGGAAGTTTCTAATTTTCAATTTGGTCGAGGGAATTGTGACTATCCCAATTCTATGCTGGAGCTAGATACACCTTTTAGAGCTACAGATCATGATGGATTTACAGTTTTCTTGGATATGGATTCTGAGGTGGTTACAGGTACCCCTTTGGTTTTAGTCGACTTCGATTATTTTGTTCCTAACCCGTTTCGTCCTACAGACTTAATCAGTTTCGCATTAGCACAAAAACAAAATATCAATGCTGAACTTTTAAATATGGCTGGCCAATCTCTAGTCACTATCTCATTGGGCGCCATTGAAAATGACAAAGTCAATCTTCCTTTTACAGAAAATCTATCGGCAGGTATGTACATACTTAGACTTACCGGCAGATCCGTTGACTTTACAGAAAAGTTGATTATTATCAATCAGTAGGCTCAGCATACAAATCAAACTCCGTAGCTTCCGTAATCTTTACTGTAGCAAAATCTCCTACTCTTAGGAAATGCTTACGCGCATCTATAAGTACTTCATTGTCCACCTCTGGAGAATCAAACTCAGAACGCGCATAAAAGAAATCACCTTCCTTTTTATCCACTAATACTCGATAGACATTCCCGATTTTTTCTTCATTCAGCGATAGACTTATTCCTTCCTGTACTTGCATCAATCGACTTGCTCTCTCCTGCTTCTCCTCTTCAGAGACGTCATCTTCTAGCTCGTGCGCACTAGTCCCCTCTTCATGAGAATACTGAAAAACCCCCAAACGTTCAAATCTCATTCTTTCTACAAACTCAAGCATATTTTGGAACTCCTCTTCGGTTTCACCAGGAAAACCCACCAACATGGTTGTACGGATGGCGATCCCAGGGACCGTCTCCCTTGCATAATTTATCAGCGCTTCTGTTTCTTCAACCGTTATTTGGCGACGCATTCGTTTCAGTACATCATTGTCCGCATGCTGCAAGGGGATATCCAAGTAGTTACATACTTCACTAGTCTTTGCCATCGCAGTAAATATTTCTCTCGGAAATTTACTTGGATAGGCATAATGCAATCTTATCCATTCTATTCCCTCCACTGCTGCCAAAGCTTCTAATAGCTGCGGCAATTGTCTTTCTTTATAAATATCTAAGCCGTAGTAGGTCAGCTCTTGAGCGATCAGCATCAACTCTTTCACACCATACTTAGCTAGATTAGCAGCTTCTTTGACTAACTCCTCAATGGGTCTGGAAATGTGCTTGCCACGCATCAATGGAATCGCACAGAATGAACAAGTTCGATTACAGCCCTCAGAAATTTTCAAGAATGCATAATGCTTAGGCGTGGTTATGGTCCGTTCACCCAGCAACTCGTGCTTATAGTCAGCATTGAATTTAGCCAATAGACCAGGTAATTCCATTGTACCAAAGTAGGCATCTACTTCTGGGATCTCTGCTTCAAGATCATTTTTGTATCGTTCTGATAGGCAACCCGTCACATACAGCTTATCTATTCCGCCATTCGCTTTCACGTCCGCGTATTCCAATATGGTATTTACCGACTCCTCCTTAGCACGATCAATAAAACCACAAGTATTGATCACTACTACATTTGAGTCATCCAGCATCCCTTCATGCTCCGCCTCTATATCATTCCCCTTGAGCTGCGTGATGATATTCTCAGAGTCAACCAGGTTTTTAGAACATCCTAGCGTGATCACTTTTACTTTCGTCTTTTGCTTATCTTTTGTCTTCAATTCTTTCGTATTAAGCTGCAAAGATACGCTATTTGTAGGCATATTTCATGATCCATATTCAGATACAGGATTTCTTCTATATCAAGTATTATTAGTAGGCTTTGGGGCCATCCCGATGCATATTCCGGCAGAGCCTACATATGCACGGGCACGCGTCGTCCGCTATATGGGATACGCCCGCGCATTCCTATTAGATAAAAGGCATTCCTTTTATCTAATAGGACCCACCCATCATATCCCATGCCGCTACCACCGCTTGTCTCTAACGCACTCCGCTTGTCGAGCTTCATCCCTGCGGGACTCCGCGACAAACCTGAATAGGGTGATTACCCAATGAAAATAGACCTTGACCGCTTAACAAAGGTAGATTTTGATATATTTCATTAGCAAAAGTGACACAAGACCGATTCTTGGGCTAATACTTATTGCAAAAATCGGGCAATAGCAAAGATTTTTCATACTTTGGTCTTATCAATGGTTCAGTAATAAATGCTAAATCACTGACTAGTAGCAAGATAGACAAAGATCGACTTTCTGTGTAATACATTGATAATCAGCTGTGTAAACCATAATTGATCTGGTATTTTACAAAAAATTACCAAACTATTAATCTATAATACGTTATAATAATACTGCCTTAAACTAGTTATACATAAAACATTGAAAATGAAAAATTTACTCTTTTCCTTCGCCCTATTTTTTATTAGCACAAACTTCTTATTGGCTCAAATTGGAGTAAGCGGAGCATATTCAAGTATCAACACCCCAGGTTGGGAAGATATCATAAGCAACGAAGGCACCAATCAGTACAATAATGGGTACACAATAAGTGTAGACTATTGGACTAGGCTTAAGAACTATAGAATTGAGTTTCTACCTGAAATTTCCTATAGCCGATTTGATAACGAATTTGATGGGATACCCCTTGTACCTTTGACTTCCACAGGAGATCTAAGCATTCTAGCCTTATCCTTCAGTACTCAAATTTATCTATTTGATATAGAAGGAGATTGTGATTGTCCTACTTGGGGCAAAGAAGGAGGATTTTTCAATAAGGGATTCTACTTGATGGCAGGTCCTGGTATATCACTAGTCAGTCAGTCAGATAATATCAATGTTGGTTTGGAAGAGAATGTAAATGTAGAGGATACTTCAGTGCGTCTCTTACTTTCAGCTGGGGCTGGATTCGATATTGGAATCACAAGAGCTATTACCCTTACTTTATTTGGCAAGATCAAATGGCACTCGGCTGATGAGTGGACAGGTCTAAATAGATTAATTGAGCTTAGCCCAGAGCAAGTTAACTATGACGATACGGATAGCGTAATCACTCAATTCGAACCTGGAATCAAAATTCACTACCGCTGGGGAGAATAAACAAATCACAATATATAGTTATCAATGGTTCGGTAATAAATGCTAAATCTCAGACTAGCAGCATATTGCAAAAAGCGCTGCTGTTCCCCATACATTGGAAACCAAACGTGTAAGTTAAAAGTGATTTAGTATTTTACAAAAATTATCGAACCATTGGTGATAATAAGCCATTTAAAATGGCACGCTATTGCATAAGTGTGCCATTCCCAAAAATTCTTAAAAAAACAATAGAGGGCTTCAACTCAATCGTTACCTAATCAATCCTTTACCCCTGTAGCAATCTAGACTATTATTACTAAGGAAATTAGAAAAAGTCAATGTAAATCTAAAGCTTGGAATAGATATTGCATCAAATGTAATGATGATTAGAGTGTCAATAATTTCTAATTAATAAACGAATACCGCTTCCTTAAAAATGTGAGCGGTACTATCCAATCTTGATCAAATTCAGTAAAACGATACACTCTTAATTCTATCTAGAGCGTTGAGGGCAAGAAGCTCTCATAAAGACACATCTAGATATAGAGAGGAATAGCCTCTATGGTCAGTAAACAGAAAACATTCTTTTAAGCGGATCCCGAGATACGCTTTTATACCATTTTAAACTACAAATGGTATTACTCAACTATGACAAGCCTAATTTTTACTCATAAATCCGATAAAGATTATGCTTATGAAATTTCTTTTCAGCCTGCTTTTAGTAATTACATCTATTACTTATTGTTTTAGTCAAGGTATCTTTATAGACAATAGTACTACTTTTAAAGATGGTATATACACGAGTTACGAAGACTTCATAAACAATGAACCTAGTCTCCCATTCAAAGCCTTCCATATCAAGTGGGAAGATTCTCCTTATTTCAACAAGATGAAAATGAAGTCGATCAAAAGATACACGGAAGGAAAGCTGAAAAAAATCCAGATGCATAAAATATGGGGTTTCTGTATCGGAGGTGTACCATATATCCAGTACAGCATAGGTACTCCATTTGCATTAAAATTTGGCAATCAAGCACATGATATGAATGGAAAATGTGCTTTTAGTAGAATCCGAATTCTAGGAAATATTTGCCACTTCAATATTGAGGATCATATCCCAAGAAGTAACAGTAGATTTAATTCTAGCTTGTTTACAGACGACGTCCAGGGTAGAAATATCAGAGCACAAAAAGTACTCAAATTGAATACCGGCAATATTTATCCTTATGACGAATTTGTACTCAGTCAGTTAATAAAGGATGATGAGCAACTTGCAGAAGCTTATAGCAAAGAAGAAAATGCAGAATTGAAAATGTTCATGTATCTCCAAAAATATAATGAGCGCAATCCCATAATGAGTAAATCTGTAATAGCAGCGATCAAATAATACTGCAATACATAATCACCTTCATAGTTCACATTTTTTGGGATAGGGGTAGAAGCGATACACCCGCTGAAACGCGACCAGTAGCATAAGTATGGACGCAGGCTCTGCGAAGGTACGAGCAGAGACAAGTACATATTATATGGTACGAGAGTGTATCCGTGGGTGTACAAGCGGATGACCCGCCCACGATCTGCGTGGATTATAGGGGGTGCAGGCATCGTGGGATCCCCCAAATAAAAATCTTATGTATCCATAAATACATGACACTGTAGGGTTGATAAAAATCTAGGTACAAAAGATGACATAATGTACATCTAATATCAATAAATTGCTCTACCTTTGTATCCCGTAATGGACTTAATGCATTCTTCACTCTGTATTAGGTTTTGTTTCATAATATATCATCAGGAGAAAAACTTTTAAAGCCAGTAGTTGGAGCTATTGGGCTATACTAGTTTCAGGATGAATGAAATCATTAAGTCCGAAATATCTACTATATGACTAAATATGTATTCGTAACGGGCGGAGTAACATCCTCATTGGGAAAAGGAATCATAGCTGCTTCCTTAGCTAAACTACTACAGGCAAGAGGTCTGTCAGTGACTATCCAAAAATTTGACCCTTATCTAAATCTTGATCCAGGTACTCTAAATCCATATGAACATGGCGAATGTTATGTGACGGACGATGGTGCTGAGACGGATCTTGACTTGGGACACTACGAGCGATTCTTAAACAAGCCAACCTCTCAGGCAAATAATGTTACTACGGGAGCCATCTACCAGACGGTTATCAGTAAAGAACGCGCTGGGGACTATCTTGGGAAAACGGTGCAGGTGATCCCACACATAACAGACGAAATAAAACGACGGGTACAACTGCTCGGACAATCCAAGAAATACGACATCGTCATCACGGAACTGGGAGGAACGGTTGGTGATATAGAATCCCTACCCTATCTTGAAGCATTGAGGCAAATGCGTTGGGAGTTGGGTGCGGATAATTGCTTAGTGGTACACTTGACGCTTATACCGTATCTACGTGCCGCTAAGGAATTGAAAACTAAGCCTACACAACATTCTGTAAAAGAACTTTTGAATACTGGGATACAGCCAGACATATTAGTCTGTAGGACGGAACATCCAATCAGTATGGATATCCGAAGAAAGCTAGCGCTCTTCTGCAATGTTGAAGTTTCATCTGTCATCGAAGCACTCGATGCAGAGACTATATATGATGTGCCTTTGCTCATGTTGAAGGAAAAACTAGACGCTACCGTAATCAATAAACTTAGACTACAGGATAAAAAAGAACCCGATCTAGGAAAATGGAAAGGCTTCTTGGGACGACTCAAAAATCCACTTTACGAAGTAAAAATAGGATTAGTAGGGAAATACAATGAACTCCCAGATGCGTATAAATCTATCTACGAATCATTTATCCATGCAGGTGGAGTAAATGAATGCAAGGTAACTGTGGTGCCGATACATGCAGGACACCTTGAAGCAAATGGAGAAACTATTAAAAAAGCACTGTCAGAATTGGATGGTGTCTTAGTGGCGCCTGGTTTTGGAGAGCGTGGAATAAAAGGAAAGTTGGCAGCCATAAAATATGTTCGGGAAAAGGGAATACCATTCTTTGGGATCTGTCTAGGCATGCAATGTGCGGCGGTAGAATTCGCTAACAATTCTTTATTCTTATCGGGAGCATCTAGTACAGAGGTTACTACAAAAACACCCTACCCTATTATAGATTTGATGGAAGACCAAAAAAATATCGATCAAATGGGAGGAACTATGAGGCTCGGGTCTTACGAATGTGAATTAACGAAAGGCTCTCTCGCTTATGCAGCGTATGGTAAGAAAACCATTCAAGAGCGTCATAGACACAGATACGAATTTAATAATGACTACCTAATGGATTTTAAAGCGGCAGGGATGATTGCTACAGGTATCAACCCAAAAACAAAATTAGTTGAAATTTTAGAGATTCCTGATCACCCATGGTTTGTCGGAGTACAGTTTCATCCTGAACTAAAAAGCACCGTGGAAAATCCGCATCCATTATTTGTAGATTTTGTTAAAGCATGTCGATTACTCAAATCTTCTAATAAAGAAAAGAGAGCAAAAGAGAAAGTGTAATACAATGTATACACTCCACAAAAAGTTATTGCCGATCTACGCGATTTTTTTGATCGTAACGCTATTGTGCGCTAGGCATATTTTTTTTTGGGACACGTATCAGTTATGTGGCAGACAAGCTTGGGCATTATTTGACAATGGATTAGCTCATTGGATTTTACCTCAAGAGATAGATAGTGGACATCCCCCACTCTTTGGTTTTTATCATGCCGCTTTGTGGAAGATATTTGGCGCCAATGTCATAGTCAGTCATTTGGGGATGTTGCCTTTTTTATGGGGTATAGTGTATTACCTTTTTCGCATTGGAAACCACTTGCTAGACCAATCCAAGTCTGTGTATCTAATACTTTTTTTACTTGCTGACCCTGTGTTTATGGGACAAGCAGTGCTTGTTAGTCCAGATATTGTACTCTTATTTTTTATGCTGTTTTGTTTCTTTGGTGTATTAAAGGATCATAAATTTTATATTGTAGTAGGTGCCTTAGGACTGGGACTAATCAGTATGCGTGGTATGATGGTC
>JALZVN010000060.1 GCA_023299965.1 Saprospiraceae bacterium
CATTTCCGTCTTGTTCAACTTCAACTTAAGGATTTCTGTGATACCGTTCTTTCCTAATTTTACAGGAACTCCTAGGTACATATTTCTCAATCCGTACTGACCTGTCAACCATGCACAACAAGGGAAAATGCGATTCTCATCTTTGATGATAGACTCGACCATCTGTGCAGCTGCTGCACCTGGAGCATACCATGCTGATGTTCCCATCAACTTAACAAGCTCTCCACCGCCTTTCTTCGTTCTCTCAACGATAGCGTTTAGTTTCTTCTTGTCTATCATTTCTAATACAGGAATACCAGCTACAGTGGTATATCTTGGAAGCGGTACCATAGTATCACCGTGTCCTCCCATCAATACTGCTTGAATCTCCTTTGGAGAAACCTTTAAAGCAGTCGCTAAGAATGCTCTGTAACGCGCTGTATCCAAGATACCTGCCATTCCGAATACTCTGTTAGGATTCAACTTAGATGCCTTGTATGCAGCATAAGTCATCACGTCTAATGGATTAGATACGATAATGATAATAGGGTTCTTTGAGTGCTTAAGGATTTCCTTTGTTACAGAAACTACGATCTTCGCATTGGTAGAAATCAAATCATCTCTACTCATACCTGGCTTACGTGGAATACCTGCTGTGATGACAACGATGTCAGAATTAGCAGTATCCTTGTACTTATCCGTACCTGTCATCTTAGTGCTGTAATAATCGATAGGCGCTTGCTGCCAAGTATCTAACGCTTTTCCTTTAGCAAAATTTCCTTTGATGTCAAGGATGACAACTTCGTTTACAATGTCTTTGTGGGCAAGAACATTAGCAACAGTAGCTCCTACGTTACCTGCTCCGACAACAGTTACTTTACTCATTTATTGAAATATTTATAGTTGAATGAATTGATAAATTAAAGCACAAAAGTACTATAATTTTAGATGTTTACAAATGTATCAATATTGGGTACGTGTAAGCAATAACAGGTGTTACTGTTGGAGGGCTAAAGAAACTATATCGACAACCTACGATTGTACATTTCTTTTATTTTTTGAGGAGAGGCGCCAAAGTAAAACATTAGAAATGCAGATAGATTGGCAAGTTGTACCGTTAAGTAGGAATTCTTCTCGTACTTACGTGCAGAAACGAGAACTGACTTATCTAATAATTTGAATTTGGTCTTCTTTCTTGCACGACGAATAAAATCGAAGTCTTCCATGATCACATACTCTTCATTGTATCCATCTAGGGTATCGAAGAAGGTACGTGTAACAAATAGAGTCTGATCTCCACCTCGTGAAATAAGCATATTGATTCTGGTCATAAAGGACAGAATCTTGAGCCGAGGATCTTTAGAATCTAACTCAAACGAGTAACTCCCTAGTTGATATCCTTCCTGCACAGAAGCATGGATGTCATCTACGAATGAAATAGGTGGTCTTGTATCTGCGTGAATGAAATAAAGTACGTCTCCTTTTGCCATTTTTGCGGCTTCATTCATCTGATATGCCCGAGATTTGGTACCCAAGTCTAATAGCTTAATAGGGTATTCCTTTACAAGATTACACGTCTTGTCTGTGCTTCCACCGTCAGCAACAATGATTTCTAGGATCCTATCGTCTTGTATACGGAGGAGTTGAGAAAGCAGCGCACAGATATTGCTTTCTTCGTTTAGAGTAGGTATAATGATACTTAAGTGCATAAATCATTTTACACCATTTATATGAAATGGTATTAGAACGCTTCTGCAAATGTAACATAGAATTGCAAACCATTTATACCAATTCCTGCATCTGCTCTTAAATTTAGGTTTTGCTCCTGACTTAGTAGGTATCTTATGCCGCCGCCTACTGCAGGTAAAGCGTTTTCGAACCTAAGTTCTTCTGCTTCATTAAACACTTGCCCTACACTTGCAAAAACTACTGCTCCAAATCGCTTAAGCTTCTGAAAACGAATACGGTACTCTGCTTGCAGAGCAAAACTATTATTTGCTCTATACTCCCCTTCTATATACCCTCTAGACTTTTTACCGCCTCCAAAAAGAGCTAATTCATAAAATGGTGCATCTCCAAAAATATTTGTTGAATTAAAATTTAAAGCGAGTACACTATTTCTGATAGGAAGGTATTTGCTAAACGAAGCATTGACGCTAACATACTCATAAGTTGCTCCAATTGCTTCATTATTTCCTTGAACTGTAAGCTCAAATAACATTCCTCTACTAGGATAATTGACGATATCTCTTGTATCAACTACGCCTGCAATCCCTAAACCAGAGGTAATACCTCCATCTAAACTCACTTCATCGAACAAACGCTCAGGGTCCTCAATAGAGGTAATCTGGTAATCGTCAAATCGATAACTCAAACCAAAAAACACATTTTTAGAAATTTGGCGCAGTGCGTCAAGCTTCAATCTCGGATATCTAGAGAAAAAATTAGCATTCTCATCTGCTCTTTCTTGACCAGTGCCATAGAACTGGTAAACATAATCATAGTACCCTACTTCACCTCTAAACCAAAAACGCTCACCTGGTGTGTAGATATTAAATGATGTATAAGTAAGCAATTGCTTATTGAGTGTATATGCCGCTCCAATCGTGAATTGTGACGGTCTTTCAGATCTATCTTGATTCTTCCAATGCAGAGATATATTGGAGGCACCTCCAAATCCTAATCTAGTCTCTGGAAGATAAAAGACTAATGGTACTGCTATAAATGATACTCTCTTGTCCTTTTCCAAGACGATCTCCTTATTTTTAATGGGAGCATTCGTATCAGTACGCTCACTTTGTTGTGAGAATAAGTAGTATGGAATACATATCAAGAAGAAAATAGATAAAATTCTAAAATTATTCAATGGTTGCGGTGTTAATGAAGATATGTAGAGTATAACGCTTAAAGTTCACAAAATTTGTGAAAAGACGGTATTTTACTTGATATTGAATAGAACAAGACTAAATTTGATCCTTATTTTATTAATTTTGTTAGTATAGTATAAATTCGACTTAAACATATTAAAAATGAAACAATCTTTTACTTTACTCCTCCTAGCGCTACTAAGCTTTAACGTTTACGCGCAGCCTTGTGGCATCGGAGCTGAGGACATCGAAATAATGACTCAGAGACTTATCGGTTATAAGCAATCAATCAAAGAAGGTGTGCATCAAGACAGAAGTGGTGCTATGACTTATTTGCCCGTAAAAATTCATATCATAAGAACCACTGAAGGTACTTTAGGAATAGGAGAAGAGTTTGTGTTAGAGTCGCTTGCTGCTCTAAATGATGATTATATAGACCAAGAAATACAGTTCTATATTGATGAAGGTTTTAACTACATCGATAATACAGCAACCTTCCAAAATCCATCATCAATTGCTGGCAGCACCTTGCTAAGGAATAATAAAGTAAATGGTCGTGTCAATATATTTATCCCTCAAACTGCCTCTACTGGAGGAGGAGGATTAGAAACTGGAGTAACTCTAGGATTCTTTTCACCTACAAATGACTGGATAGTAATGAAGCAAAGTGAAATTCGCAACATTTCATCTACTCTAACGCACGAACTTGGTCACTACTTAGGCTTATTACACCCTCATAGTGGCTGGGATGCAGTTCAATATGATCCGGGAATTCACACACCAACACCGACTTTTGCTCCGGGTGGCAGAGCTACTGAAAATCAAGCTAGAACAGGTTCATGCAGAAATTGTGAAACTGCAGGTGATCTTTTATGTGATACACCACCAGATTACAACTTTGGATTTGGATGGAATGATTGCAATTATAATCTAAATACACTTGATCCATGTGGAGATGTAGTAGATCCACAAGAGATTAACTTCATGGGTTATTTCTTACGCTGTGAAGTTGACAGCTACACATTCACACCGAATCAAAAAGAAATTATGGATTTTGTTGTATCACAAAGAAGGCAAAGCAATACCATATTCGCTAACTTAACACCAAGCACGGTAGAGACTGTAGTTGGCGATATAGTTCCAGTTGTGCCATTAGATGGCGCTACGACCTTTAACTCTAACTCTGTATATTTCCAATGGGAACGTGTAGAGGGAGCAACTGATTATATATTCGAATATGCGCCTAGAGTTCCTGGATTAAGCTCTGCAACCAGAGTTTTCCTTACAGATGGACAAAACGACATATTAATTGAACAACCATTTAACCCTGGTCAAGAATACTTATGGAGAGTCTATCCTTATAATCAGAGTTCTACTGGAGCTGGTTTTAGTGAGATCTTTTCATTCTTCCCAGGTGAAGCTACAAGTGTAGCTCAGTTAGAAGAGGTTGATTCTTTTGAAATTATTCCTAATCTAGTGAGTAATCAAAATGAAGTTTTATTGAATATCAATTCTACAAATGCAATCGACATCGATATCCAATTGGTAAACATCTCTGGTCAAACGATCAGCACAAATAGAATGATTCTTGTAAATGGTCAAAACAACTTTGATCTTTCAGTAGCAGGCTTAAGCAACGGAGTGTATTTCGTAAAGCTTCAATCTGAAACAGGTATTGTAACTAAGAAATTATTGATTCAGGGTAATTAAAAAATAAACTGAATTAGTATAAAAGAGATGACTTTGCTGATGCGAAGTCATCTCTTTTTATTTTACAACAAAAGTGTCCGCCACGAAACACAAAGACAAGAACCACTCTATACATCTAACAATCAGCTAGTTATACGCCTAAGCCATTAGCTTTAAACACCCCACTAGTCCAAATCCGTCATATTCTGTAAAAATTCATAATCCCTTGGCAACCATTTGTTGTTCATGATATGTATTGGTTACGATTTTGGATTAAATCAAAGATGGATCAAAAAATAAACGAAATTTTAAAAGGCTGTAAGGCTCGGAAGAGACTTAGTCAAAAACAACTGTATGAGATATACTACCCATACTCTATGAGTATTGCTATACGGTATATCCAAGATCAGCAAATTGCTGAGCTAGCGGTGAATGACAGTTTTATGAAAGTCTTTAATAACATGAATAAGTTTGATCTCAATAAATCCTTTAAACCTTGGTTGAGACAGATTATCGTTAACACATCAATTGATCACTTGAAAAAGAAAAATAAACATAGAAGTTCTGATATTACTGAGGCTAAAAACATCTCTGAAAGAGAGAATATCTTAAGTAGTATCTCATATGATGAACTGCTATTGTTAGTACATAAACTTTCAGATGCATACCGTACCGTTTTTAACATGTACGTTATTGATGGGTTCAAACATGAAGAGATTGCAAATAAACTAGGCATCTCTATTGGCACCAGTAAATCTAACCTCAACAAGGCTAGAACAAAACTTAAAGTGCTTATTAGTAATCAATTACTTGCTCACTAGACTATGGCTAATTTATCAGAAAAAGATATCGACTACATATTTCAAGAGGGATCGAAAAAACATGAGTTTCCTTTCAAGGAATCAGCATGGGACAACATGGAAGTTCTTCTAGACAGTCAAGAAAGAAGAAGAAAATATGCATATGCATCTATATGTCTATTGACTTTATTTATAGGTTCTTTCGCCGCCTACACTATATTTAATCCTGATGCAAATACTCCTATCAAGAAAAATGTAGACTATACTCCTAAAGTTATTGCTACAAACACTAATGACTCACAAAATGATGTGAAAGAAATAAATGATCTTATAACAACTGATTATAAATCAGAAGTTGGTGTAAATGATCTTTCTAGCACAAAGAACATAAATTCTGCTGCAAACAAATATTTAGCAGTATCACAAGATAACATCCCCTCTACTAAAAATCATATTGTTTCAAATAAACAGACTATCTCCCCCACTCCAGTCAATAAGATAAATAGCAAGCTTAACAATCCAGCAAAACTTATTAATCCAAGTAATTTTGTTTCCTCTAATGCTCTATCATCCTCTCCATACGTTGAGATGAATGCCGTAGAAAATGGGAAAGACAAAATAGGGGGAATAATAATTGAAACACTACCGGCCGTAGCTGCAATTTCTACCTTACAGATGGCTCAGGTTAAAGAAGAAACGAGCAAAGAATTACCTCTTGCTAAGGTCATTGATAATAACAAATTGAGCAGATTACGATTTGGAATTATCGCTGGAAAAGAATGGTCAATTTCATCAAGCTCTATTATGAGTAATGGATATAGATTCGGCGCAGAACTTGCTTATCGTTTAAACTCTAAGCTTCAATTGACTACAGGTGTAATCTTCAGCAAAAAAATCTACGAAACCAAAGGTGAAAATTATATTCCAAGTGATGCTGCTTTTTTATGGGTAAATAATGTGGTTCCAGAAACTGTAAGTGGTTCTAATAGTGTATTTGAAATTCCTTTGGAATTGAATTATTTTTTCAAAGGCACAAATCGCAATTCATTTTATATTTCTGGTGGTCTAACTACATATATCATGGATAAAGAATGGTATGATTTCGATTACAATAATCCTGATCATCTTAATGACCCTAGTATCCCAAAGTTTCAAAACAATATTGGATCAGATAAATCTATCCATTACTTAGGAGTTACTTCATTTAGTTTTGGATACCAAAAACAGTTGAATAAAAGGACAGCCTTACAAATTGCTCCTTTTATTGAAGTTCCACTTACTGGAATTGGAATGGGTCAAGTGGATTTAATTTCCACTGGAGTGCAAGTGAAACTATCCTTTAGTAAATAATTAATTTTATAAACGACAAAAACAGCAACCCTCAATCAACCTAAATTTTTAAAATCTACTAAATTTCAAGCCTACACTGAGGGCGCACTTGAAATTTCTACTGTAAAGAACCACACTTCTAGAAATCACATTCCAAACTTCCTATAACCGAATAATTTCATACTGGCCAATATGGCTTATTACATAACTGTACCCAAAATCAAAAATGACTTAAATACATATTATTTTCTAATAAACTTTAAAAACAGCATTTTTATGAACAAAAAAATACCTGTCTTGAATTTAGGAAAGAAGGACATGTCCCCTATTTCCTCCTGGAACAGCTGGCGTCTTATGACTGCATGCTTGTTCTTTCTTTTTTCATTTTCTCAAGTTAATGCTCAAATTGAACTCGTTCAAGTTGATGGTAATGGTAGAGTTGAAATCGCCAACAATGGATCTTCCAATGTTGACATTTCTAGTTATTGGTTCTGCAATTTTCCGGATTATGAACAACTTTCAGATCTCACAGTAGATTGTGGGAATTTGGATTTAGCACCAGGTGAATCTGTTGTAATAAGTGGATTCACTTCACTAGATTCATTTGATGCAGAATTAGGGCTATTCAATATGAATTGCTTTTCTTGTTTTAACGCCATAGTAGATTACGTTGAATGGGGTTCTTACGGACACCAAAGAGCTTCTCTTGCTATCACTGCAGGACTTTGGAATTTAGGAACAAAAGTACCTTCATTTGGAGCCAATCAAAGTATCACAGTCGACGGCGACGGTGACACTGGTGCAGATTGGACGCCTGGTGACCCTACCTTCTGCAGTGCTACGAGCGGAGCTTGTTCTGCTGATGGTGGTACATTAGCTGGTGGTCCTTTTACTTTCGATCAAGTTGGTGACGATAACCCTGACAACATTCCTGCTGGTGCCATCACTTCTGCTAACACTAATGGTGATCTTGCATGGGTAGTAACCGATTCT
>JALZVN010000061.1 GCA_023299965.1 Saprospiraceae bacterium
CCCATTGTAAATGTGTGCTTTGCGAAAAGTGCTGAAAGTACGCCACAGAATCACTGTGTTGTCATGTGACGTACTTTCAGCACTTCACTTTTTGAAGGAAAGCTCTGCCCCTCCTCGCCAAGTTTGGCTCGGTTCATTCCTTATTTTGGTCTACTAGACCAAAATTGCTTCGCACTAGTCAATCACCCTATCCTTTGCTGTGCGCTCCCCCGAAGCGAGTTCGGGACAGGTTTTTCAGGAGCATGAAAAACTATGCAAAAACTAAGAATTCACATCCTATTCTAAAAATTTCGACAATTTATTTTGGTGTACAACAAGCGGATAGTCAGTAAAAATAAATTTAGACAACGTACTTGACCTCCTTCAATACCTTATTTATTTGTTTGCGATGTCGTTTGAAATGAAGTTCAAAAAATATGAGCATATTTTTTGGGGTCAGCTTTCCAACTAGACCATGCTTGTATAGCTCCGTTTTAAGAAATTTATCAGGCATCTGGTCTAGAAATTCTTCTAACTCGGCTCTGTTATCTTTCCATTTTTTGAGTGCTTCCCAAAACCTAATGTCTTTAGGCATTTGGCTTTCATCTACTCTTTCTGGCGCCTTGACTTTAAGGGGCATTCGAATAAAAGAATTTAAATACTTAGCCCGCATCGTTTGCTTAATCCCTGCCTCAGGTATCTCCTCTCCAAAAGAGAGCTTCTTCTTTACATAGGCTAATGAAGCCTCTTCTACTAAAACAAGGTGATAGATCACTTGTAGCACTGACCATCCACCATTTTCTGGTCTTTCATTAAGTACAGAATCGGGTTGATCTTTGATTTCTTCAAGAAGTTCAACCATACTCTTTTGTAATCTATCAAAAATGGGGCGTAAAGATTTATGCATAGCGTTTATTGAGCGTTCTGTGTATTGTAAATCTTGGGATTGAGCTTATACCTCTTAGGATCGTGCTGCTCTTCAATCCAGAAATTGTAATCAGAGACAAGTCTGACAAAACTAATAAACCGAAATTTCCGTTTCCCTATTGATTCGTAAAGTGCCGTATAATCTTTAAAGAGTTTCTTAACTTCCTTGTCAAAGCTATCCTCTTCTATCTGAACTAATTCTACTCCATCTTTGAGTACGATATATCTAGTAGTAACAGGCGTTTCTACATTTCCTCCAGATTCATAAAGAAATTTGTAAACGGTATAATACCCACTAGGAATCATAACCTCAATTAATGACTCATTTGTCGCAAAAACTTTTGCAGGACGCTCAAACTCGTATTTTACAAAGTGTCGCCAATTGTCCCTTTCGGAATGGGATGAATCCCCATATTGACCAACAAAACCATATCCATTCAGATCCTTAATCTTAATAGATCTATATTTCTTGGCAGATTTGTTCTCACTAAATTTCACTTTGACTTCACTATTTAGCTCTCCTAGGACTTCAATATACCCTTCTGTTTTTTGATCATTGACATCAATAATATAACCAGTCACTTTCGCCCCTTTCTGAGCCATAGCTGAACTAGTTGCTAAGAGTGTCACTACGAGTAGTATATATGTACTTAAATACTTCATATAATTATTAAGATCAGATAATACGAGCAAGATATAGTCTATTTGGTTAAATTTAACCATTTAATATGCTAAATCTAAAACGCTTATTTTAGCTATAAATGGTAAATCTTGCTTAAGTTTCAAAAACTCTTTTGATTTAGCAAGTGCTTTGGTAATTTTAGTAAAATTTTAATAGACAATGTACAAGCTCAATATTGCCCTTTTACTCTTTTTATTTGCTTCCACTTTTGCCTTTTCACAAGACAAAAAGAAAGACGAATGGAATGTTTCGGAACCTCCCTATGCACACAAAAATATTTCTTTTACCACAGATGAAGGTACTTGGATGAACTTAGATGTCAGCCCTAGCGGAAATACCATCGTTTTTGATATGCTAGGAGACATTTATAGCATGCCTATCACTGGTGGAACTGCTAAAGTGCTGAGAAGCGGCTTGCCCTTTGAAGTACAACCTCGCTTTAGTCCAGACGGACAGAAGATTTTATTCACTTCTGATGCTGGCGGTGGAGACAATATCTGGGTGATGGATACAGATGGTCAAAATGCAAAGCAACTCACTAAAGAAAAATTCAGATTACTCAATAACCCAGCGTGGTCTCCTGATGGGCAATACTTTGTCGCTAGAAAACACTTCACTTCTACCCGCTCTGCAGGGGCAGGTGAAATCTGGATGTACCATATTTCAGGGGGAGCCGGCGTCCAATTAACCAAGAGAAAAAATGACCAACAAGATGTGAATGAACCAGTCATCTCAGCTGATGGTAATGATGTATACTTTTCAGAAGATATGTACCCTGGTGGCTTCTTTCAATACAATAAGGATCCCAATGATCAAATCTATGCCATCAAGAAATATGATCGTAGCAAAGGTACTACAGAAACGATTCTTGGCGGTCCAGGAGGAGCTTGTCGTCCTCAACTATCCAATGCTTCCGACCGCATTGCCTATGTCCGTAGAGTGAGAAGTAAAACCGTCTTGTTTGTGTATAATCTGGATACTGGCGAGGACTTTCCTATTTGGGATGGTTTGGCCAAAGACCAACAAGAAGCTTGGGCGATTTTTGGCGCCTATACCGGTTTTGATTGGATGCCAGATGATAAAGCAATTGTCATTTGGGGGCAAGGTAAGATCTGGAAAGTGGATGCAACTTCTGGCAAGGCTACACAGATTCCATTCTCTGTCACTGCGGAACACAAACTAGCGGAGACTACGCTATTCAAGCAAAAAGTTCATAAAAAGGAGTTTAGTGTAAAAGCCATCCGTCATACGATAACTTCGCCTGATGAATCTATGATCATTTTCAATGCCGCTGGATATCTATGGAAGAAAAAACTCCCTAATGGTAAGCCTAAAAGACTTACTAAAGCTTCTGATGAATTTGAGTTTGAACCTAGCTTTTCACCCGATGGAAGAGAATTGGTCTATGTAAGCTGGAATGATGAAAATTTTGGAACTATCAATAAACTAAATGTACAATCTGGACAGGCTACACAAATCAGTAAACAAAAAGGAATTTATAGGACGCCTCAATATTCTCAAGATGGACAACAAATCGTATACAGAAAAGAGTCTGGAAACGGCCATCAGGGCTTCACCTACAGTGTCAAGCCGGGCATATATACTATGGACAAGAATGGAGACGATGTGAAGTTTGTCCACAAGGCAGGAGAAAATCCTAGATTCAATACCGCAGGAGATAGAATTTTTATTCAAAAAGGAGGATATCTTTTTGGTAGCCTTAAAAAATCCTATGTGAGTGTGGACTTAAATGGAGAGGATGAACGTGTCATATTCAACACCAAATACACCAACCAATTTGTTCCAAGTCCAGATAACAAATGGATCGCTTTCACAGAATTGCACAAGGCCTATATCGCTCCTATGCCAGCTGTTGGTCAGCCATTTGGATTGACCGCAGACACTAAAGTAGTACCTGTCTCTCAAGTAGCTAGAGACGCCGGTATCAGCTTGCACTGGTCTTCTGACAGTAAGAAGATTCATTGGACCATTGGAGAATCTTATTTCACCAATGAGATCAAAGATCGCTTCACCTTCTTATCAGATGGTGTGGACAGTATCCCCCCTTTGGACACTACGGGTATTCAAGTGGGATTGACTTTGGAGACGGATACGCCTGATGGCATGATAGCATTGACAAACGCTACTATCATCACAATGAAAGGGGATGAGGTTATAGAAAATGGTACTATCCTGATAGAAGGCAATGTCATCAAAGAGATTGGAAGTGCCAAAGACATCAAAGTCCCTGGCGGAGCCGCAACGATAGACTGCGAAGGTAAAACCATTATGCCAGGTATAATCGACGTACATGCGCATTTAGGAGCATTTAGATATGGATTGAGTCCGCAAAAGCATTGGCAATATTTCGCCAATCTTGCTTACGGTGTCACTACTACGCATGACCCTTCTTCAAACACGGAGATGACATTTTCACAATCCGAAATGGTGAAAGCGGGGCATATGATAGGGCCACGCATCTATTCTACTGGGACTATACTATATGGTGCGGATGGAGACTTCAAAGCAGAGATTAATAGCCTCGAAGACGCTCGCTCAGCGCTTAGACGGACCAAAGCATTCGGCGCATTTAGTGTCAAGAGTTACAATCAACCTCGAAGAGAACAAAGACAGCAAATCATCAAAGCGGCTAAGGAGATGGGGATCAATGTTTATCCAGAAGGAGGATCACATTACTTCCATAATATGTCTATGGTGGCAGATGGACATACTAGTGTCGAGCACAATATTCCTGTGGCGCCGTTATATAATGATGTGATTCAGTTTTGGTCAAATACTAAGACTGGAAACACGCCTACCCTGATTGTGAATTACGGTGGAGTGAATGGTGAATTCTATTGGTATCAAAAAACGAATGTCTGGGAGAAGGAAAGACTGTTATCGTTTACGCCTCGACCATTGGTAGATTCTCGATCACGACATCGCACTATGATTCCAGATGAAGAGTATGAAAATGGTCATTTATTGACTTCAAAGTCTTGTACCAAATTGCAAAATGCGGGTGTCAACATGCATCTTGGCTCCCATGGTCAATTGCAGGGCTTAGGGGCACATTGGGAGTTGTGGATGTTACAGCAAGGGGGCATGTCAAATCATCAAGCCCTCAAGGCTGCTACTATACAAGGAGCAAACTACATCGGAATGGATGATGAAATAGGCTCTCTTGAAAAGGGAAAATTAGCCGACCTCATCGTCTTGGAGAAGAATCCTTTAGAAGACATTCAAAACTCTGAATTTGTACAGTACACCATGATTAATGGGCGTCTTTATGATGCAGCCACTATGAATGAAATTGGCAATGAGGATATTAAGAGAAGTAAATTTTACTGGGAGCTTGAAGGATCTGGCAACGCTTATCCATTCTATCAAAGCAGCAGTAGTTTCATGAAGCCGCAATGTCATTGTAGACTATAAGAATTTGGGAGTGACCCAATCGCCTCACGTAGTATCCATGTATTAGGGACACTACATGAGGCGATTGGGTCGGGCTTTTGCGGGGTGCCCGTCCAGAAAAAAAAATCTGGACAGCTGCTTGAAAAAAGCAGCTCCCTATCTATCCCTCACTCAAAAAAAAAGATCATCAACAAAGAAAAAGATTTAAAAGCTCGAATTAACGCTTGCAAACTTTGCGAATTCTCTATGGGTCACGCAGCAAGACCAGTTTGTACTTTTTCCAAGACTAGCAAAATCATCATCATAGGTCAAGCGCCTGGCACCAAAGTTCATGCCTCTGGGATTCCCTGGGATGACAAAAGTGGGGATAGACTACGGTCTTGGATGGCAATAGATAATGATGATTTTTATAATGAAAAGAAAATAGCTATTGTCCCAATGGGCTTTTGTTATCCGGGAAAAGGAAAAAGCGGCGATCTCCCTCCTAGAAAAGAATGCGCTCCATTATGGCATCAGCCAATCTTAGAGACTATGCATAATGTAAAATTGATCTTGCTCATCGGAAAGTATGCACAGGATTACTACTTACAAAAAAACACTAAAAAGAACCTGACAGAAACCGTCAGAAATTTCAATGAATATCTCCCCCAATATTTTGTCCTCCCCCATCCTTCTCCTAGAAACAATATATGGATGAAAAAAAATGAATGGTTTAAAAGAGATGTCCTACCCACCTTAAAAATAGAAATAAAAGCAGCGCTACAAAGTTACTAGAAGGCATTATTTTTCTTGCAGTGCAACACCACATCTCGCTCTAAATTTTTTACCTGGTGCGAGTATATGCAATCCATTTTGATTATTGTGCGCATCTATATTGCAGCTCATAGGTTCAAAGGATATACTTTGTCTATCGTCCGGAATATAGATTTGTAGATAGTTGAATTTATTTGGCTTCGTCTCTTGATAATATCTTAGCTTATGAGTATCACTTTCTAAAACTACAGAAGTAAAGTCAGCGTCCTTTTCTATCAAAAAAGGGGTGTCAAATGTCTCTTCTCCTATAGGTTTACACTTCGTATACTCCTTAAAGGCTGTGCGCTTACCAGTTGGGATTAGTTTGTCATCTACCTCTATTTTTTTACACTTTGGTATACAAAGGGAACACTCATCAATAGGTTGCCCTAATGAGAAATAAGGATGCCAACCTATCCCTAAGGGCGCCTCTGTTGCGCCTGTATTTTGTATCTGAAAACCCAATTGACATTTATGTGCATCGATACTCACATCCACCTGCACAGCATAGGCGAATGGAAAAAATTCTTTATCCCCAGCGTAATTATATTGCATGCTCAAATTCAAAGAAGAACCAGCTGACTCGTCGATTACTTTAAAAGAATCTCCAGTAGGCAAACCATGGAGTGCACTATTATAGGTAGTATCATTAATAGGAAATTGATACTCTTTCTCATGAAAGTTAAACTTTCCATCTTTAAGTCTATTGGGAAAGGGTGCTAAAACACTACTCTTATAACTAGTATTAGAGTCAAAGTCATCTTTACAATTGGGACCACTAAGTAAAGAGACTCCTTTTAATTTTATATCTAAGATTAAACCTTTAGATGGGAGAACTTCTAATCCGATTTCACCAGATTCATCTTGATACTGAATGACTTCGTGACCAAATTTTTCAATTACTTTTCTAGAAAATACAGGAGCTCCCATAGTGCAGTGTGTAGGTTTTCGATAATAGATTGTAAATATAAAAAATAGGCTTGTAAGAATGAACTTACAAGCCTATTTGATTAAGAAGAATGTAAATGAATTTTACTGC
This sequence comes from Saprospiraceae bacterium, assembly GCA_023299965.1. Lineage (GTDB taxonomy): Bacteria > Bacteroidota > Bacteroidia > Chitinophagales > Saprospiraceae > JALZVN01. The sequence goes on from JALZVN010000061.1 coordinate 6,834, forward strand.
TTCACAATTTTTACTGCTTCGAATTGCTTATCATCAGATGACAGGCTAATCAAGTAAACACCCGCTTCGTATTGCTGTCCTATTTCAACCTTACTTGTATTTTCTAAACTAATAGTTTCTACGTGTTGACCAATAAGATTTGTCACCACTAATTGACCAGTCACGGCTTTATCAAAGTTCAAGAAAGTAGACTGACCAAATGGATTTGGACTTGTATCAAACAACTGTTCACTGATCAAATCTTGAGTACTGGTAGGATTATCCGTCACAAGAAACTCATCTAATCCTGCCTCTACTAAGTGACCTGGATCATCATCCATCGCAATAACTGAGAAACGCATCGTATTAGTAATTTCAATAATATCTCCAGGGAAGAAAGTAAATGTTTCTCTCCAGTTTCCATCAGAATCAATCGTATTCAATAGCTCTACACTCACAGTATCTACTCCATTCAAAATCTGCACTTCAACAGCATCGTTTGGTGTAGATCCTCCACCCGTATTTACAAACCATAGTCTATAAGAAATACTAGGATTAACAAATGTTGTCAAATCCATAATTGGAGAATTTAATCTAACACTACCTCCATCAATATCTGCATCTCCTACTCCACCATCTGAATTACCTGTGACATAAGCTTTATTCCCTACATCACTATCAACATCTTCATTTGGATTACTGAATCCACCACCTGTAGTAGTAGCGATTGGAATTTCTCTCACCCATGCACCTGTTTGTGCTAAGTCCTCTACCGTCCATCCTAGATCAACAATAAAATCATCCATTAATCTCTCTCCTAATTGAATGTTTAGCGTCTCATTCTGGTTTAAAGAAAAGCCAGAATTGAATTCAATATTTTCATATAGCCAAGCCCCAGCAAAAATGCTGTATGCATCTTCTACTAAAGAATTGATTACAAAAACACCATTTGCATCTGTAGATACTTCTATTTCTGTTTGATCACTTTGGAATAAAACTCTTGCATTTTCAATTGGAGTATTATCAACTATAGAACTTACTGTACCCGTTATAGAAAAAGATTGACTTGGTACAAGTGCAACGTCTAATATAGTAACTTGTCCACTTACAATAGTAGCCGGTAAAGTCTGAGAGTTATAACCAAATCTATTGAAGGTAACCATCACTTGACCTGGCTCTGCCAATCCAGTTTTATAGTCTCCGATTGCGTTCGTTAGTTTATTATTTAATTGTGGGCTATCTATAATAACTTCCACATCATCAAGAGGCATGCCTGTATCCGCATCTGTAACATTTCCTTCTAGATAAGCAGCTCTTACATAATCTGCTTCGAATAGATATAGTCCTGTATTAATATCTGAAGCCAATACAATACCAGATGGCAAATAAGGAGTAGCTCCCCATACACCACCACTCGTACCGACTCCATTTCCAAGGAAAGTATCATAAAAGGCAACTTCAACTAAATTATCAGGCTTGTTACCATCAATGATTCTAATCCCATTTGTATACCAACTTGTCACTAAGAAACCATTAAAATAATGGGTGTTGTGAGGAGTTGTGCCCAAACCAAAAGTTTCTGCCGGCTGAAAAACATCCAATAATCGAATATCTGTCAAATCAGAAATATCATAAGAGTCAACATTTGAATTTTGTCTCTCGTCTGTAGTAAAAAGGAAATTTCCATCATCGGAGACCCATGCATTATGCGTAAAGAAGGTAGATGTTGTCTGTGTAGACAATGTAACTGGATCAGTTTTATCTGAGACATCAACTACAGAGAAAAAACCATTATTGATATCAGAAGAATACATCAAATTATTTTGCACCATTACATCGTGAGAATATCGAGCATCAGACGCTCCTACAAACTGAGGTGCACCTGGAGTAGAAAATAGATCAATAATTAATGGTCCTCCTGCATTCATATTACAACCCGCTAAATAGCCATACCCATCCTCATCAATAAATATATTGTGACATGTTTCTAGGGTGGTCACTTGTCCATTAATGTCAATGGCTGGTTGCCAAAATTCGCTAACAATATTGTTAGGTGCTCCACGCATATCTATTACCAACAATCCATCTGAACCTTGATCGGCAGTAACATATACAAACTCACCAAAATGCTTCATATCTCTCCAGATAGAACTAGCACCTTGAATAGAAGCCACTTCAACTGGATTACTTGGATCTCTTAAGTCTACTATAGAAGTTGTATTTCTAGTTCCTACTATAGCGTATTCATCTCCATTTGGAGCCACATATCCCCACACATCACTTAAGTTTTCGTTGTAGGTCAGGTTAGAAAGCAATTCCATGTTTAAAGATGGATTCTGAGCATTTATGCTATAAATAGCAAAGACAGTCAAAACAAGCGCGAAAAAATTTCTCATATGTAAGTATTTAAATTTGGTTGTAATTTAAAGTAATTAAAGACTATAAAAACAGAATTTGTCCAAATGCTTAAAGCTTTGCAAAACAGAGGACGAAAGTACATAATAATAGGGATTTAGTTAGACAAAACGGCTACAGTTAGTCTACTTGAGCATAATAGATTCATAGATTCGTCTTTTATCTCGATTTGCCAAACATGGATTCTTCTACCGATTTTTATAGGCTTTACTCTTCCAGTGACCACTTGTCCTTCTTTTGCTGATTTCAGATGGTTTGCGTTCACTTCTAGCCCTACAACTTGGTGATTATCTGCAGCTGCTACAATATTGGACGCTACACTACCTAAGGTCTCTGCCAAGACAACAGAAGCGCCGCCATGCAGAATTCTAAATGGCTGCACTGTTTTATGAGATACAGGCATAGTCGCCTCCAGATAATCATCTCCTATGTCAGAAAATGAAATATCTAAATGTTCTACCATCGTATTCTTGCTAGATTCGTTTAGAATTTCTAAACTTGGCTTCACTTTCCAAATCATACATTAAATTATGCAAATATTCCACAACCCAAGATGCAGTAAAAGCAGGCAAACGCTTGCCTTACTAGAACAAGAAGGAATAAAACCCGAAATAGTTTTATATCTCGAGCAAGTCCCTTCCAAAAAAGAATTAAAGGAAATAATACAAAAATTGGGCATCTCTCCAATAGATCTGATTCGCAAGTCTGAAGCTATTTATAAAGAGCAATTCAAAGGCAAGGAACTAACTGATAATCAATGGATAGCCGCGATGCACGAGTATCCCAAATTGATACAGAGACCCATAGTTATCAAGGGTAAGCAAGCCGTGATAGGTCGACCTCCTGAAAACGTTTTAAATATTATTTAATTCGTTCTTTCGATCAAGAAAATTAATGTAATGATGGCTGTAGCTTGTGCTACAGCATCTCCAAATACTTTCCCCCAATTTACGTCCTCTCGTTCTTCCTTTTGTTGTTCTATTTTTTGCTCTACACTTCCCACAGTAATAATAGACCCTTTCTCAACCCTTGGATATTTTTTAAACAATAGATAATCTTCCGTCTTTTCAATTCTACCATTCGGGTGCTCCACTGTTATAAGTCTTCTTCTTCCATTTTCACCTACACCTGCAGCAAATTCATCTACGTACCATTTTGCATTTTTGGAAGTATAATATGGAACATTTATCTGCCCTGTTTTAAGAATCCTATTTGG
>JALZVN010000062.1 GCA_023299965.1 Saprospiraceae bacterium
GTAAGCTCTGATTGGTATCAAAATCTTAACCAAGCTCCTTGGACGCCACCTGGTTGGGTGTTTGGTGCTGCGTGGACGACCATCATGGTTTGCTTTTCTATTTATTTGACCTTGCTTTGGGATAAAATGGAGGAAAAGAAATTTCTACTCAGTTTATATGGAGGGCAGGTGCTACTAAATGTTCTCTGGAATCCAATATTCTTTCATCTAAAGGAGGTCGGACTTGGAATCATTGTGATTAGCATTTTGGCAGCACTAGTATATATGATGTTCTTTTGTTTTTGGGATAAACTCAAAGCGAAATCTCTACTTTTATTACCTTATTGTATATGGATATTGATCGCTACATCTCTCAATGTATACGTTTGGCTCATGAATTAGTAGCCTGACAGCAGTAAAGTACGGCTTGTGTGTCCACAGCGATATTAGCAATTGATAGCTTTATCCATTACCTTTGCCAGCATTTAGAATCTCATTTTTTTCACAATGGAGGTATTGTTCGGCATAGGGATAGCGATCGGAGGCATATTACTCGTAATGGTATTGCGCTCCTTCACCACCTTGTTTCATGAGATGGGACACGCAATACCTGCGCTTTTATTCTCTAAAGAAAAAGTACAAGTCTATATAGGCACATATGGTGATACCGAAAAAGGAGCTACGCTTAGTCTCGGTCGTTTGGACATCTTTTTCAGATTCAATTTTTTGGCTTGGAATATTGGGATGTGCAGACATGCAGGTCAAATAAACAAATGGCGAAGCGTTGTGATTATTTTAGGTGGACCAATAGCAAGCTTGATGATTGCCGTTCCTTTATTATCTTTCTTGCCACAAGCCGAAGCCCAGCCTTTATTACATTTTGCCATTTTTGTTTTTGTAGCAGCCGCTATTCTGGACTTAGTTTCTAATTTGTTTCCGTATGGTAATCAAATGCATACTGACAACGGTCAAACTATCTATAACGATGGAATGCAACTCCTTGGACTGTGGAAGCGAAGATCACTTCCCTCTGCATATTTTGAGATGGAAGAACTGATGGCAGCAAAAAACTTTGTAGCAGCGATTGAAAAAGGCAAACCAGAAATAATGGATACCAAAACTATGCCTGAGGTCTATAGCCTAATGGTACAGGCTTTGCTCCACGAAAATGAATATGAAGATATAATCACCGCGATAAAATTGAAAAGTCAATACTATGAACTCCAGCCATCGGATTACCATATGATGGGAGTAGCCAATACCAAACTAAATCGTTTTGATGATGCCCTAAAGTTTTTGAATCAAGCCTGTTATAAAGAGTATTCAAATGGACGCATGCTTTTGGATAGGGGATATCTTCATCTGCAAAGGAGCGATGCGATGTCAGCCTTGGATGATCTGAATGCGGCACTTCACTATGATGGATCTCTTCTGCAGGCAGTGGTGTATAGAGCACTGGCGATGATCAGACTCGATGAACCAGCAAGTGCTATTGAGGATTTGAAGCAAGTCCTGGATCATGAGCCGGAGGATGCTTTAGCATGGTTTTACCTGGGGCAAGCCTATGAAGAAAACAAAGAAGATAAGCTCGCTTTTGCCGCGTATACCAGAGCCAAGGAGTTAGGCAGCGAAGAGCACGGATTGGACTATCGCCTGCAACTACTAGGGGACTAGAGGGGGCTACAGTTGATATTGCTTTTTCAAGATGGTCTTCCAATCCTGATACGCTTTTTTATATTTTTCTACATTCTTTACTTTTTTGTACGATTTGACAATTTGTAGATTTCCGACGGCGGCATCTAAGCTAGGGTAGAAGCCTACTCCATACCCCGCGCCCTTAGCGGCCCCTATCGCTCCAGTGGTTTCTATGATGTCTATGTTTACACCTGCCAAAGCGGCAATAGTATGGCTAAATATAGAAGACTGAAACAAATTGTCATTGCCTACGCGCAAGGTACTCGGATGTATACCCATCTCATGAAGGATTTCCATACCGTATACGAATGCAAAAGCAACTCCTTCGAGTGCTGCTCTATAGAAATGTGCCCGAGTATGCGTGTTGAGTTGCAGATTGAATACTTGTGCTCCTTGATATTTGTTTTCCAGCATACGCTCGGCTCCATTTCCAAATGGGAGTATGCGTAGCCCGTCCGCTCCGATCGAGATTTCTCTTTGAGCAGCTTCAATATCCTCGTAGCTCATCCCGTCTTCTGCCATTTGCTTTTTGATCCAGGCATATTGACTACCAGCGCCGTTGATACAAAGTAGTACTCCGATACGAATTTGCGTGGCGTCATGATTGACATGCGCAAAACTGTTGACCCTCGATAGTGGATCATATTGTAGAGTATCTACAAGGCCATATACGACTCCGGATGTACCACCTGTTCCGGCTAATTGGTTGGGGTGAATGACGCCAAGTGAGAAGGCATTATTAGGTTGGTCGCCTGCTCTATAAGCAATAGGGGTGTCTTTGGTCAATCCTAATTCCTTGGCAGCATTCGCAGTCAGTTTGCCTTGTATGGAGAAAGATTCTACTAACTCTGGTAGCATATCTTTTGATATCTCATAATGTTGGAGCAGCTCATGTGCTAGGTCATTTTTGGCAAAATCCCAAAAGCTTCCTTCTGACAATCCTGAAATAGTGGTATAGATTTTACCAGTCATCTTCATGGCGAGGAAGTCCCCGGGCAGCATAGCTTTGTGAATCTTGTCAAACACAGCAGGCTCATTTTCTTTTACCCATCTCAGTTTGGAAGCAGTAAAGTTTCCTGGCGAATTGAGCATAGATTGCAGACAGTTTTCGTGGCCAAGTGCTTCATTGGCATGCTCCCCAATTTCGACCGCCCTACTATCGCACCAGATGATAGAGGGACGCAATACTTCTTGTGCTTTATCGACGATGACGAGCCCATGCATTTGGTAGGCTATCCCGATGGCAGATATTTGACGAGGGGATACATCGGTTCGATCAAAAAGTAAGCTGCAGGCTTTTTTGAGATTGGTCCACCACAATTCAGGATCTTGCTCCGCCCATCCCACTTGTGCAGCTCTGATGGGCATCTCGGTTTCAGGGTAGCTAATCACTTGCGCTACACGCTGTGATTCGGCTTCTATAAGGGCTACTTTTATAGAAGA
>JALZVN010000063.1 GCA_023299965.1 Saprospiraceae bacterium
TTAAACTCGGGAGATTTAATAATTCCTTTAAAGCTATAATTGACGTTTGTTCCTCTACCAAGAATGAAATGTTAATGACTTTATTTTTAGCTTGTGTGTTATTGTTGATATCTTCAACCTTAATGTATTATGTGGAGTCTGATGTGCAACCAGATAAATTTAAAAGTATTCCGCACTCTTTATGGTGGGCAATTTCAACACTAACGACGGTGGGATATGGAGATGTAGTCCCAATCACTCCCTTAGGGAAAATTCTAAGCTCCATTATTGCTATTATAGGAATTGCTTTTGTGGCGTTACCTACGGGTATCTTGAGCTCAGCATTTATGGAGCAAATCAAAAAAAATAGACAGATGGTTTGTCCTCATTGTGGTAAGTCAGCAGATCACGAACATCAAGCAGACTGAAACAAATATTGAAATAAAATTAAACAACGAATTTATACCCATATAATTTTCACCTATTATTAAGCCAATAAAGAAAAGAAGATGAAAGAATATAAACTATTAGAATTCGCTAGCTTAGAAGAAAAGAAGCCAGTAGGTCAATTAGTCAATGGACTTGATTTAGTTGTCATCAGATATGGATCAAATGTTTCTGTGCTTTACGGTAGATGTTTGCATAGGGGGGCGCTCATGGCAGATGGATTTGTAGACGGGGATAATATTATTTGTGGTGTACACAATTGGGATTATCGTATTGATACCGGAGTTAGTGAATATAACAATAAAGAGGCCCTTCATAAATTTACGGCTATTGTTAAGGAAGGCTTTGTTTATGTTGATGAAGATGAAATCAACGAATATTTAACCAAGCATCCACAGCCTTTTAAAAGAGATGAATATTTGGGTCAGTATGCAGATACTCATCCAGAGACAACGGAACCTTATACTTCCTACATCAAGGAATTGGCTCAAAATGGGTTGAAAAATTGGGGACACCATGGTCCTTCTGCATCTATGGGCGTAGATAGAAATACATTGCCAAAGTGGGAGGACATACAGTTCTTACCTGCACAGCTAGCGTATCGTCCACTTCTTGATGAAGAGCATGTAAGTACTAAAGTGGTGATAGGTAAAAGGGCTAAGAAGCCATTAGAGCTAGATATCCCACTGTTTGTGTCCGATATGAGTTTTGGATCTTTGTCAAGAGAGGCCAAAATTGCTTTATCTATGGGCGCGGAATTATCAGGAACTGGGATCTGTAGCGGTGAAGGTGGAATGTTGCCAGAGGAGCAGGAAAACAACTCGAAGTATTTTTACGAATTAGCTTCTGGTAAATTCGGGTTTTCCTGGGACAAAGTAATGAAAGCCCAGGCGTTTCATTTTAAAGGTGGACAAGGAGCTAAGACCGGGACGGGAGGTCATTTACCGGGCAATAAAGTTACTGAAGAAATTGCCAGTGTAAGAGGACTTGAGGTAGGACAAACAGCTATTTCTCCAGCTGCTTTTCCAGATTTGAAAACCGCCGAAGACTTTGCAGAGGTAGCAAAAGAAGTCAGAGAGCGTACAGGAGGTATACCTATTGGCTTCAAGATTGCTGCCAGTCACATAGAAAAAGATATTGATTTTGCGCTCAAAGTTGGAGTAGATTATATTATATTGGATGGAAGAGGAGGGGGCACCGGCTCTGCTCCAACCATATTACGTAATAATATAAATGTGCCAACGATCCCTGCATTAGCAAGGGCTAGAAAGTATTTAGATAAGGTGAAAGCAAAGGATATAACCCTTGTCATTACAGGAGGGCTTAGAGTAGCAGAGGACTTTGCTAAGGCAATGATGCTAGGGGCTGATGCGGTTGCAGTTTCAAATTCTGCATTACAAGCTATAGGTTGTTTAGGGATGCGCGCATGCAATTCGAATAACTGCCCTGTAGGAATAGCTACTCAAAAAGATGATTTAAGACAAAGACTCATCATTGAAGCATCTGCAAATCAACTAAAGAATTTCTTTTTGGCGACTAATGATTTAATCAAAGTAGTCTCCAGGGCTTGTGGTCATGATGATGTTGCAAAATTCAATGCCAACGATCTTTCCACCTTCGATTATAAAATGCATAGACTAACGGGAATAAATTATGCGGGTGTAGATTTCGATTAAGTCGTTGATAGATTTTACTGTAAGCTATTCCACATTTTTTTATGGCATAGGCTACTTTAATTTTTTTAGTATGGGGACTCCCGATAAAAAAATCGGGCGTTATGCTACGTAGCGCGCTATTCGCTTGGCCCTGCACTAGCTTACCCAACAAGACAGCCCCTTAGTTTGGTCTCCTTGTCCTTTATTATGTCAGTTACAAATAAAATACAACTGGCATAAAGGACAAGGACTACTTCGCAGCACTAGTCCGGCTAATGCTTATTTTAAGTAGATTTCCATAAATCACACCTATTATCAGTTTGATTATATGATATCACAATGAGTAATATCCTAAGGCAAAGTGAGTCTTCAGCATTAGGTAGATTTTTAATACTTGGACACATTTTGACAGTCAATTTGAAGCTCGACCATTGAAATTGTCGAAAAACGGCTAGGTAGCTGAGCCGCGTGAAGGGGTGTAATGGTGGCACAATGTGGGATGGTGAGTAGGGTAGGTTTGTGCCAGTCACGATTTTTCATCGGGACCGAGCCATGGAACACCTGGCCACATAGTGGCACGCCCAAATAAATATTATTAATAGTCAATAATGCCTTACACAAAAAACATAAGCAGCATGCTATTATTTTTATGTAAGAAAATGGTAATTAAAGTATAATTTTTTGTAATCGCCTATGGACGACCTGTTGAAGTCTCAATTTGTTGTACTTTCCATGCCTATAAGATGTTCGAGTAAATTCTATGTTTGTTTTTACTTAAAGTCTTTCTATATTGGATATTTTTGAAACTAGAGAGGGTACTTTTTTGAAATTATTAAAAAATTCGTATTTGACTTATATACTATAATAAGTCAATTGCCAGATGATTAACTGCTGATAATTTTAAAAAACGAATAATGAAAACAAAATGATCGTAATTCATATAAAATATAATCAATGCAAACGATAAAAATCATTAAAAATAGATCTGATATTGGAGCCGGAACAAGAGGGTCAGATTTGGGAATAGATGCCATAGAAATTGCAGCAATCAATAAAGGCAACCAGTACTTCAATCAACATGAATTCGAAGACGTAGAGACACATAATGAATCTATTTACGATAAGGTTAATAATTCTTTTGCTAAGCGTATTGGGCACGTATTAGAGCAGTGTACTCGCTTGAGTATAAGTGTTCGAAAAGCTTTACAAGCCAATAATTTTCCAGTGGTCTTGTCGGGTGATCATTCTTCAGCCCTAGGGACTATTAGTGGAATAAAGGCAGCTTATCCAGACAAAAAATTGGGGGTTATTTGGATAGATGCTCACGCAGATTTGCACTCACCGTACACTTCTCCGTCAGGAAATATTCATGGTATGCCTTTAGCCGCTGCGTTGAATAGTGATAATTTAGATTGTCAAATAAACAAAGTAAACGAAGAGACTGAAAATTTTTGGAGGTCTTTAAAAAATATTGGTGTAGAAGGAGCCAAATTGTCCCCTGAACATTTAGTATATTTTGGTGTGCGATCAACTGAAGAACCAGAAGATCAACAAATCAAAGAAATGAACTTGCGTAATTATATGGTAGATGAAATTCGCTACCGTGGATTAAGTGTATGCGTACAAGAAGCACTCAGTCAATTAGAAGGTTGCGATCATATTTACATTTCTTTTGACGTGGATAGCATGGATTGCGATCTTGTTTCTTATGGAACGGGTACACCTGTACCAAAGGGATTTGACCCTCAAGAAGCAATTGATATGATTAAGGAAATAATCGCATCAAATAAAGTTGTTTGTTTGGAATTTGTAGAAGTCAATCCTTTATTGGACACGAAAGGAAACGTGATGGCGGAGACTGCTTTTGAGATATTAGATGAAGTAACATCCTCCATAAGTAAGTATTTGTAATCGTTTTCGATTAGCATTTTTTCCGAATGGTAAAGTACTCTATTGTTTAAATAAATAGGCATATTCAGAAGTAACAACAAAAACCTCAGATTACTTGTCCCGAACTCGCTTCGGGAGGTGACTGTTTATAGTCTGGGGTGTCAACCCCAGGAATTTTAATGGGCAATAACCAATTTGGCGTGATTTTATTTTATACCGATAGCTATCAGGATATCAATTGACTAGATGCATTACCCCGTTTCTAAAGCATTATTATCAAAAACGGCGTGAGCATTGAAAGTTATTTATCAATAATAAATTAAGCGCCGACAAGTTGCGGTATGCCTGAAGCTACCGAATTATTTTTCGAATCAACGATTTACTTCAAATGGTATAGTTTATTCAACCTATACATTTTAAATATATGGTGCTGTAAATTTATAATTTTGATCTTAAAGTAATAATTTACATTGTACGCTTAATATACTATCACTATCCTAAGCAAGATCGTTTTAGATTAATCTTAGAAGAATAATTTGGACAAAACCCAAGTGTGATTGCATCTTGATATGATCATGATGCAATCACACTTGGATTGTAATATCAACTACGA
>JALZVN010000064.1 GCA_023299965.1 Saprospiraceae bacterium
GAAAGTACGTCACATGACAACACAGTGATTCTGTGGCGTACTTTCAGCACTTTTCGCAAAGCACACATTTACAATGGGTTTCACCCATTGCTTTGTTGTGACGTGCCCCGACGCGAGGTCGGGACAGGCCCTTCAGCACTAAGATTGATTTTATTAATACTTTAAATTGGTGTACAATATGCGGATAGTCAATTAAATCTATCCTCCTTGTTTTTTTTTTGGACAAGGGATAGTAGTCATGCGACTGCTGGGCTGATAGGTAGAACGGCAAGGAGCAGTCCGTGCATAGCTGGTGTGCAGGCGATGGACCTGGTGACGTATAGCCCGGTGCCGACGCTTTTCAGTCGGCATGGCCCCAACAATAAAAAATGAATCTTTTCCAAAAATAACTACCACTCATCGCTGGTATGATATACTGTCCCTTTGAATAGGGCGACTAGCGTCTTGTCTGACTTGCGGACCTCGACCTCATAGTGGCCTAGCTTTCTAGAGCGATGTTTTTGGATGGCGACGGCTTCTATCCGATCGTCTATATGCAAAGGCGCAAGATGCGAAATAGAGGTCTCAATGGAGACTGCTTTTATGCCATGACTGTTCGATGCAAAGGCCAAAGCGCTGTCGGCAAAGGCAAAAGTGATGCCTCCATGTGCAATATCAAATCCATTACACATCTCTTTTCGAATCTGCATCTTGAGGTGGCTGGTGCCTAGACCATCCTTGACCCTCTCAATACCCAACCACTGGCTGTAGGCATCGTTGCCGAACATCAAATCAACAATCTCGGTGGGAGCTTTCATAGCTATTTATTTTCTTCTTTCTTGTCCTTCTCATCCTTTTTGATGTATACCTTTTTACCCTCTTCGAGCTTTCTAGAAATGGCAGCGTACGGTCCAATCACAATCTTGTCTCCTTCCGTCAAACCTGATTTGACCTGGATGTAATCATCATCTTGGACCCCTGTAGTGACATTGGCTACAGCGACTGTATCTGCAGAATGGACGAAAACGATCTCTTGAATCTCTTCTTCTTCCTTGTCGCTATCCTTGTCTTCTCTGATCGTCACTGCCTGAATAGGGACCGTAAGTACATCTTTTTCTTGGCGTGTAAAAATGTCTACAGAAGCGGACATTCCTGGTCGAAATGGAAAGTTGCGTCCACCCAATAGATCCTTGTAAGAGTCCGGCTGCATACGGATTGTAACCACAAAATTGGTTACCTGATCCGAAGTCAACACGACTACTGCTCCCGTCGTATTACTGGCAGAATTGGCCACCTGAGTTACTACTCCTTTGAATACTCTATCTTGATATGCGTCTACTTCTATTTCTACTTCATCTTTTACCTTGACTTTTAAAACATCGCTTTCATTTACTTCAACTTGTACCTCCATTACGTTCATATTCGCGATACGCATGAGCTCCGTTCCACTCATCTGAATGGTTCCAACTACACGCTCTCCTTGCTCCACATTGAGCAAACTCACTACGCCGTCAGTGGGTGCAAATAGGCTGGTTCTCTTAAGGTTTGTTTTCAACTCTTTAAGGGAAGCCTCTTGACTTTTCACGGTATATTCTTGTGCTTTGATCGATTGCTGAGAGGATTCATAATTGGCCTGAGCGGTCACTAGTGAAGCGTCTGCAGATCTCAGATTAGCACGGACGCCATCTAAGTTGGACTTGGACAAATCGAAGTCTGCCTGAGAAATTACGCCTTGATCAAAAAGTGATTTGTTTCTCTCATGGATGGAGTTTAGGTTTTCCACTTGTGCCATTATTTGCTCTTTTTGAGCAGTAGTTTGAGAGATTTGAGCCTTGGCACTCAACGCACTAGATTTGCTATTGGCTACTTGTGCTTTTGCAGTATTTACTGCTGCTTCTCCACGTTCTACTGCAGACTGAAATGCGTCAGGATCGATTCGCGCAAGGAGTTGACCTTGCTTCACTGAATCTCCTTCTGCTACATTTAACGCTACAATCTCTCCTGATACGTCGGAAGTGATTTTGATTTCTACTTCTGGAAAAATCTTACCCGTTGCCGCTACTTTCTCGATAATGGTTCTAGTCTTTACCTCTCCCACTTCAATAGCTAATCCTTTCTTTTTGCCTTTCTTGCTAAATACCGCAACACCTAACATGATAGCAATCAAAGCTATCAACGCGAATATTATCCAATTTTTACTTTTCTTTTTCTTTTCCATGATCTTTATTCCTGAGTTGAGGTCTATACTTTAAAATTTAAGCGGTGCTCCGCGATAATAATCTACCACCTTCACGTTGAATAGATATTGATACTTCGCTACTATTAAGTCAATCTGTGCGGCGTCTAATAGATTCTTTGCGACGCTTAATTCTAGGCTATTTACAGCCCCAAGTTTGAATCGCTTTTCTGTGTTATCAAATGATGCTTGTCTAGATTCCATTGATTTTTGGGAAGCTATTAATTGCAGCCTTGAAGCCTTTGCATCCGTAATCGCTTGTTGGATATCAGATCGCAATTGCTGA
>JALZVN010000065.1 GCA_023299965.1 Saprospiraceae bacterium
ACTTTTAGCCACTATCATGATAGCTATAGATTCTGCTAGTAAGACCATGGCGCATGCATGTAGTTGTCGCAAATGATTTCCGACCTTTGTTCGATTGGCAATACTAGCTACCCACTCTGTATCATCTGTTTTCTCAAATTTGATACCGGCAGTACGCACAAAAGGTACTGCTCTACCAATCGCAAAATTTTTGAATCGTTTTTGCAAAAAACGAGGGTATTTCTCTATCCTCAAAAGTATATTATAAACTTGACTTCGTTTCATGCTTTTAGTTTAGTACTGAATAACAACTAGAGTATCCAGTTTTGACCTCAACTTTATAAATTGTGATAGCTTTTGATTATCAGCCCTCCTCTCCTTTTCAGATTTGATGCCACTCCAACTAACCATGGCAATAGGCGCTTTATCACTCGTCTTAAAATCTGATCGAATTACATTTTGGGCAATCGCAATTTCATTTAACAAAGGAAAAATAGTCTTTACTTCTTGATATATACTGAGCATATCAACTTGCCTCATGCTATCTATCTGAGATTCTAAGATTAATAGTTCATTGGCTTTTTGCTGCTGTAAAGCCTGCATTTCATTGAGTTGATTTTGAAATTTACCTTGCATTCCACTTACTTTATTATCCAACATTTTTATGTCTTCATAGGGAATCTGTTCTGATTGATAGGTTATAATCTCCACAGACTTCCCCAACATCAACTCTAACTCTTCATCGCATTGGGATAAGTATTCATTGCCAAAAGGGTCTCCTATTATTTTGAGTAATATCTGTAGACTGTCCGTAGTTGCCAATTGATCATCCTCTGCAAATGTCCACTCTGAAAGAATGGTTTCTTTTGCTTTGATCTTATTTTGCAGGTAAGCATCTACCTTTTGTTCTAATCGAACCTTTTGGACTGTCTTGTAAAGGATATTAGAGGCTGGTAGTAATATGATCAATGAAAAAAATAGCATAAAGAGTCTACCTCTATTTCTTTCTTTGACATTCATATATTTCTTATACGGAAATCTCAATAACCTGATGACAATATAGGTGGTTATTGCAATAAAGGAGGAGTTCAGAAAGAATAGGTAAAATGCGTTGGTAAAAAAAGTCCACTCTCCGTTGGCCAAACCAAATCCTGCCACACAAAGTGGCGGCATCAAAGCTGTGGCAATAGCTACACCTGGTATCGCATTTGACTTATCTAAACGAGTAACAGATATGACCCCTGCTAGACCTCCAAAAATAGCTACTAAACCATCTAAAAAAGTGGGCTGCGTTCGAGATGCAATCTCATCCGTAATAGTGCCAAAAGGAGTCAACCTGAAATAAATAAAACTCGTCAGTAACGCAATCATAATTGCGATGGCAAAATGCTGTAGAGATATTTTTAAAGTTTCTTTGTCATTAATACCGATCCCTAATCCAATTCCTAGAATTGGAGACATCAAAGGAGAAATAAGCATGGCGCCAATGATAACCGCTGGGGAATTGAGATCTAATCCCAAGGAAGCCACCATAATTGAACACATCAATAGCCAGACATTGGCACCTTTCATGCGTTTATTGTTGTGGATATTAGCTAAAGTGCCTTCCCTATCCATACCATCTCGAATATCAACGAGATCATGCAAAAACTCTTTGATAGTTGTCCACAGTTCTCCTAAATTTTGATCTTTTAACTTCTTGTTTTGATTGTGTACTTTTTCCATACTGTATTCCTATAAATTTTGTAGTTAACTACTGTCGTCTTAAATACTATTTTTTATTGATTCTATAGGTTTAAAATATCGCTCTTTTCCTATTTAAAGGTGGAGGTTTAATGCTCACCGCCTCAGTTTGCCTAATTATTCGGAATTGTCTTAAACAAAAGTCAAAATACGTGCGTTTCTTTATTAAGAAAAGTGACATATATAAGTATATAGCGTCATAAAAGTATTAATTAACTACAAAATCGAGTTTTATTATGATGATGGATTTATTAAAAAAAATGGTGATGCAACAACTAATCAGTAAGGTTACTGGAGCAGCATCAGGTGCAGTTGCGGAACAAGGTGCAGGTGTTTTTGTATCTATGATACAAGAAAAATTAACTGGTGGAGGATTAGGTGATATTACTGCACTGTTATCTGGCCAAGGAGACGGTGGTAACATGATTTCTGGTTTCCAAGAAAAGCTAGGAAGCATCATGCAAGAGCAAGGAATGTCAGCTGATGAAGCAACTTCTCAAGCTACAGGTATTGCACCAGATATTTTCAACTCTGTAAAAGAAAAATTCGCTTCTACAGATGACGCTGATGCAGGTTTTGACCTATCTGCTTTAGCTGGTCTTGCTGGCGGTGCAGGATTAGGCGACGTTATAGGTGGAGCTAAAGATCTTCTTGGAGGCGACGTAGGTGGTCTTCTTGGAAAAGCTAAAGGATTGTTCAAGTAATAGTTCAAGCACTTAAACATATAAACAGCCAATCTTTTCCATAAGGGTTGGCTGTTTTGTTTTTAAAATCCTACTGGAGCAAAATGTAAACATCTTCAACCTTACAGCAGACCATACTGTGTATTTTAAATTTTGCCCTCCTCCTACTCTATATAAAGGGCACCTCTGTCAACCCCATTTATTGGTTAAAAGAGATACCCTAAAGTCACAGGGAAGAGCGCGTATAATATAGAGCACCTCTGTTAACCGATTCTTGAGTTGAAAATAGGATAATTTAGACGAGGCGTGAGAAAGGAGCTTGGCCCTGGCTAATTGACTGACGAACCCTGTAGACATACAAACACTTCTCCTACTTATACATCATTCAGCTGACCCAAACGACATGACAGACATGCACAGTATTCATTCTCCTCTCAATATATCTCTTCAACTTTAAGTATAGCCTTATAACAAACAGAATACAAAATTCTTTCTTCTATTTAAGACTTACCCAACCACTTCAGCTTTATAAGCTGCCAGAGCTACATTCATCTTCCATTGAAAATAAAAGTTAGACTACTTACACAATTGAACTCCCTCCATATTATGGATAAGAAGCACAATCCTATAATTGCCATATCAATATTCTTAGCTAAATTTTTGAATGCAAGAACCTATAGTATATAATAAATTTATTACTCCTCATTTTTGTTGCCTACTCTCCATCTTTTTCTAACACAAAATTCACAAACAGACCGTCTCTATTTAGTTTTTACAAATAGCAGGTATTGAAATTTCATCTCCAATAAATTTCCTAGGAACCGTATTAGATTTGTTAGGGTCACATATGAATAAATTTACATACTAGACAGAAAGAACATGTATAAATCGAGACTTTAATGTTAGGCAACAAACCTATAGGTTAACAACACACCCCCATTTTTCCAACAACTAAAAACAAATTATCTACGCTAGTCACACAAACATATAAGGCACAGAATATTTTAAAACATTCCATAATATATTGAATTCATAAACTGATTGAGTAATCAAAATACACAGATTCAATATAAGGTATAATTTTTAGAAAGTACAAATCTGTACTTTTCATTAACCACGTTAGGTGAACATTTAGAAAATGCTAGATAAAAAATAATTATTTCATACTAAATAGTTTATTTCAAAATCTAGCCATACATGGATAAATAATCAATTCTTTTTTAAAGGATTGAATATTGCATTTTCTGTTATAGCCTTTCTTATGTCCAATAAATAAATACAGCAAAATAAATACAGCAAAATAAATAGGGATATAGTCCAACACTATATTACGAATTAACAAACCATCCATGTGTCATTAAATTCTACACATTTAGAAATCCTCTTCAAGATTATACAAACTAAAATGTTTAATCCATCCAACACATTATTAAAACGCTATTTTTATCTCTTTAGCAGTTTAGCTATTTTGACTTGCCCCACCATTGTATTTGCAGAAAGTAACTTATGGTGGACAGGTGCGTGTAATAATGACTTTAGTGTTTTAGAAAACTGGTCTAGTACACCATTATCTTGCGATGGCTCTAGAGGTACGGCAGTTACAGAAATGCCAAGTCAGGAGACAACATTTAATTTCACAGATGGAAGTTTTTGGAATTTCTCAGATTATGAGATCAATTTTGATGCACCAATCTTGATACAAAAAATATTTATTGAAGGATACGGAAACGCGGATAGAGTAAATTTTGCTGGCTATCACTATAAAAGCGCTGAAGAATTTTTAGACTATAATATAGCATATCCAATTCAAGATCCAAGTACATATTCTCAATCAAAAAAACAGATTACATCTGTACATAAGTCTTCATCCTACGAAAGCTCCACTGCAATGAGCGTCTTTTTCACTCTAAAAGATATTCGAGTAGATAAAGATAGTAATGAGACTGGAAGCACCATTAACTTGAGCAGTAATCTATCAGTTGGATTAGCACCATATGTATACCAATGGAGCGGTCCTAATGGCTACACCTCTACACAGTCGACACCTTCAATTTTGTTAGACAATGAAGATATCAATGGAATCTATACTTTAGAAATTCAAGATGCAAATGGTTGTACCAGCCTATCAGAAACGATGCTTAACATTGATTTCAATCCAGAAGAACCTATTGCTGAAACAGAAGCTGTAGTATGTTCAGGAAGTGATATTGTACTTGGCGTTAACGACCCTGAACCAGAACAACTATACAGATGGTTTAGAGCGATAGATGATATCGAACTAGGACAGGGAGCAATACTAAATATTCCTAATGCTTCAGAAAATGAAGAAGGAGGGTATTATGTAACCGCTAGCAATAGTGAGTGTACATCTAATCGATCAAACATTGTTGAGGTAGTAGTGAATATAATGTCTTCCGACATAGCTATTGCTGTAACTGATGAAGTGGTATGTGAGAACAATATCATTCTTAACGCCAATCCAGTTACAGAAGGAGAAGGAAGATGGGTCAATTTAAATGCAAATAGTAATACTATTATAACTAACCCGGATGACGCTGCGACAAATGTAAGCAATTTACAAATCGGTCAGAATCAATTTGCATGGTCAGTAAGTAATGGAGTTTGCATAGAGTCCTCAGTTGACACAATCACTATTACTTATAATGAGACACCGACAGCACAAGATGACATTTACAATACTAAGATTAATCAAGCATTGGTTGAAAATATCTTAGATAATGACAGTCCTAATGCGGCAGAATTTACTGTGAACAACTTTACAAATCCACAGAATGGAATGTTAACGTTAACCAATGATGGTTCCTTTAACTTTCAACCAAATCTAAATTTTGTAGGAACGGATAGTTATTCATATGAGCTATGTCACTTGTATTGCCCAGACAAATGTGTAGAGGCTACTGTATTTATAACGATAGGCCAAGATGCCGAATGTTTTGCATCTACAATTATAACTGCTAATGATGATGGCATAAACGACACCTTTACTATATCATGCCTTAACAACTATACAAATAGTCATATGTGTATTTTCAACAGATGGGGAGCTGAAGTCTTCAGAAGTGAAAACTATCAAAATGATTGGGATGGTACAAAGTAAAGATGGCACCTTACCTAGTGGAACCTACCTCTACCAGCTACAAGTAAATGATGGCAATGAAACGGTTTTGACAGGATACATATTTGTACAACGTTAGAAACTAATTAACCAAAATATCTAGAATATAAAACAATATAAGATGATAAAAAAATTAAGTATATTATTCATGTTCTCCCTACTCCCTTTGCTGAGCCTTGTAGCTCAGCAGGATGCCCAATACACTCAATGGATGTTTAACAAACTGAGTTTAAATCCTGCTTACGCGGTACATGGCGATGATGCTTGCTTTTCAGCATTACATCGATCTCAGTGGGTGGGATTAGAAGGAGCCCCAACAAGTCAGTCTTTTAATGGAAGAATACCTTTTAAAGGCAGGAATGTTGGTATTGGATTGTCAGTCAATCATGATGTAGTAGGACCTACTAATTCTTGGACCGTAAGTGGTATTTATGCTTACAGATTCAACTTTGGCAATGGAAGAAATCTAAGTCTTGGTCTACAAGCTACTGCCAGAAGTTATCGAGTAAATTTTACAGAAACGACAACGATAACTCCTGGAGATGGTCATCTCCCTACAAC
Organism: Saprospiraceae bacterium; assembly: GCA_023299965.1. GTDB lineage: Bacteria > Bacteroidota > Bacteroidia > Chitinophagales > Saprospiraceae > JALZVN01. Next base: position 6,103 of record JALZVN010000065.1, read on the forward strand.
TGATCAGACTCGAACAATTCCTAATTTTGGTGCTGGTATTTATTACTATACACCAAAGTACTTTATTGGATTATCTGCACCCCGAATTCTTGAAAGTGACCTAAGTTTTTTTGATGATGGCTTAAACAATTCAGATTCCTCCAGAGAAGAAATACATACGTACTTTATGACAGGGGCTGTTTTTGACCTTAATAAAGCATTAAAATTAAAGCCATCGTTGTTAGTCAAGTACGTTAAAGATGCACCAATTGATATTGACTTACATACGAGTATTATTTTTTATGATAAATTTTGGACTGGGGCAACATATCGAATAGGTGGTTTTGATGGAAGTATTGGTGAATCGATAGATTTGGTTTTTCAATTCCAAATTAACAACCAAATTCGAATTGGTTTTGCATATGACCATACACTAACCAAAGTAAAGACCACGAATGATGGAACATTTGAATTGGTTCTAGACTACTGTTTAAAATCAGACAATAGCAATCTAACTAACCCTCGATTCTTTTAAAAACCAATAACACTGCATCATGAATTATAAAAAAATTAAAGTAATCGCATTTTTTCTCCTACTTATTTCAGGATATGTTATTGGTCAATCCAATAAAACGGCACTTAGTATTTATAAAACGCATGGATATAAAGTTTCTATACCCTTGTTTAAAAACTCTGGCGAAATGTCCATTGAGGACAGAGAAAAAATCGCTAACAGTTATAGACTTAATCATGATACTCAAAATGCAGAAAAATGGTATCAAACTATAGTGAAAGAAACTCAAAATCCACTACACTATTTATACTATGCTCAAGCTCTACAAAGCAATGAAAAACATGACCAAGCAAGTCAATTCTTTTTAATGTACGACAATATAACAGGCGAAAGTAATTTCAGTACTCAAAATTTATTAGCAACTAAAGTGGAGAGTCCCCAAAATAGTGTAGAAGTTAAAAACGCTGCTCCATTAAACTCAGAACAGCTGGACTATAGTCCTACTTACTTTGGAGATCAAATCATATTTGTATCAAATAGACATGACGAAAGACTATCAAGTAGAATTACAGATTTTTGGACAGATGAAAATTTTATGACTATTTGGTCAGCGAGCAAAAAAGCGGATGGATCTTTAGATGCACCTGAGCCATTCTCTAAAACGATCACCTCAAAATATAATGAAGGCCCGATTTGTTTTAATAATATGGGCGACACAATGTTTTTCACTAGAAACGATTACAATAACGGCAAAAGAAGAAACGACTCAAAAGGCGTAATGAAACTAGGAATATTCACATCAGTGAAAAAAGGAGAAGACTGGACAAAACCAAAAGCTTTAGAATTCAACACTATAGAAAATGAAGAGGCACACCCCTCTCTAAGTCATGATGGCAATCGTCTATATTTTAGCTCTGATAGAGAAGGTGGGTTTGGCGGAATGGACCTATACTTTAGTGATTTCAACAATGGAACATGGACAACTCCTATAAATCTTGGCGAAAACATAAACACCAAAGGGAATGATGTTTTTCCTCATATTCAGAAAGATGGAACACTTTACTATGCAAGTAATGGAAGATTAGGACATGGTGGTCTAGATCTTTATGAAGTTAAAACAAATAAAAATAAGGAATGGGGTATCCCTGTTAATATGGGACTACCATACAACTCTCCCAAAGATGATTTTGCTTTAATTATGAATGACACTAGAAAGGAAGGATTCTTCACTTCAGCGAGAAAGGGTGGATTAGGAAAGGATGACATATACTCTTTCAATATTGTCCAATCTATAGGAAAAGACTCTATAGCTAAAAAAGAAAATGTCGTAGCTGAAACCAAAAATGAACACATCCCTACTCTTGATGTAGATGCAAAGGAAGCAGCAGTACCAACTACTCAGACTAAAATACAATCAATCCATAAACCGACTAACTTATCAGAGAATACAGATTTAAAAACAAATCCTAGCGATGTAAAAGCAACGATTACAACAAAATCTAACATAATCACTACAACAAAAATTACTGATAAAATTAAAAGTACCACAGCAATTCCAAATTCTACAATTGAAAATTCTACCCCATTATTAAACTCAACAACTACTGCCTATGAAGGCAAAAAAATTGAAAAAGGAGCAATTATAGAGTTACCAAACATATATTGGGATTTCAATTCTTCTTATTTGAGAAATGAAGTAAAAATAGACTTGGACAAAGTGGTTGATTTACTTAGAAAATACTCTAGTCTAAAAATAGAATTGATTTCACACACTGACTCAAGAGGTAGTGAATCTTACAATCAAATGCTATCCCAAAAAAGAGCTAACTCTGCAGTAAAATATTTAATCACTCAAGGAATATCGCCTAAAAGACTGACCGCTAAAGGATATGGTGAAACACAATTAAGAAATCAATGCGCAAACTACATTGATTGTTCGGAGGAAAAACACCAGTACAATCGAAGAACAGAAATAAAAGTTATCAAATTCGATACTCAAAATATGGATGTAAAATATTTAGAAAATCTACCCAGAATAATAGACGAGGCTAACCCTAACAGAGAGTGGGATTGGAATTAGTGCTTTTATAAGAGAGCACTCTAGAGACCAATATTTCTTTCTTATAAAAAGAAAAAAAATGATACAATTCTCCATGTCTACTAAATAGACAATGTCAAGCAAAACATCAAAGATGTTTTGCTTTTTTTTTACTTATGGACATCTCCATAAATCTCTGAAATAGAATAAAGGGTATCTCTATTAAACTACACTCTTGGTTAATCAGAAAATCAATAAAAATCTTAAGCGAATCGAGCGTTCATCTATTTACTTCCATCTTGAGGGTAAGCGAATAGGATAACTTCATACTGCGTTGATCATCTTTCGCTTAGCTAAGGAAAAACTCCTTCTTCTCGCCAAGTCTACATTCACCCTATTCTACTTACAGTTCAAGTGCCGGTAACTAGAAGTACTCAGATGAATTTTTACTGCCTTGTTCGGCAGTCGATTAGTTTAGGATAAGTTCCTTCCTCACGCCTCGTCTAAATCCACTCTACTTTCAACTCAAGAAACAGTTAATAGAGCTACCTATAATATAAATTTGACAAACTAGCCTGCATAAGAATATACTTCTATTGAAGTATGATTCTCATTGAGCGCTTCTTATCCGAGAAAAAGAAAGTTACTGACACAATATAAGCCTAGAATCTATTAACGCTTTTTTACGCAAAGCGCCAGGATAACCAGGACTGCTAATCATATTGATAAATTTCCCTTTGGAGGCGTATTCAATAATTAGGACCTTGTCCCACTCTTGATATTCTGCAGGACCAATAAGGGTGAAGTATGGCTTCCCATCATAGACGATCTTTGCTTCAGCTTCTATAAAGAAAGGCGTGACTGCCTTCATATATTCTTTGTATTGCTCTAGGCCTGTCAGGTCGGAACCTGGCACTTTATCAACAAACTTCAGAAGGTTGAGCATTTGAAATTTTTCATCAATGTCAAATTTCATAAATTCTAAATACTGCGCTTTGGTGAGGTCTAGGTATGCATCCATAGTTGAGCCAAATTTAATTTGAATGCAAGCTATAAAAGTCTTTTACTAATATTGAAATTCTGTTACCAAAAATCTAATACAATTTTTAAATTCAATTCCGTTTTACTCAAAGTAAAGTAGTTTGGGGCTTTTGACGTATTCTTTTGAACGGATACTTCGACTGCCGGCACATGCAGGTTAAGTAATAGCTAAGGCTGTCTAGGGAGATCTTGTTAGCTGTCGCTGGATGGCTCCAATTTCCTCCTTATCGCTGTCTACTGGACACCGACTGCTTCGCACCAGTTGGACATCTTGTCTACATCCAAAATAGTTTCCTTCACATTTCCCTAAGCAATTTATACCATTTGAAGTTTAAAATGACGCATATATTTGGATAGAAATAATCAACCTACCTGCGGTAGGTTAAAAATGCTCCAAATAGCTAAGGCTATTATTGCGCCTACCAGCAAAGGCAGGCTTTTCGCCTCAACCTTGATCATTTCTATCTAAAATCTTGCACGCCATTTTATACTACAAATAGTATTACTCTGAGATAACAATTATTATTCATCCCCTTTTGGAAAAATCAAATTGCCGCTGCTGTAAGTGCTACCGAATGTCTTGGCGCAGGAATGGACCTGAGAGATGGCATCCAGTACTTGTCCCTCTGTCAGCTCTCGTAGTGGGTGTATAAAAGTAGACCAAATCACTCGATCGGATACGGCATACCTAGCATCTAAAGCCGTATGAAAATTGGCTTCCATACAATTCATCATCTCGTCAGAGCCAATATCCTCGACTTTTATAATTGGAGAGATAATGCGCATGCGATTGAAATGCTCGTCGGTCATGCAAATAAATCCAACATCATTGATCTCGAACTTCCAATGTCCTAGCTGACCTTCGGTGAAGTTGCATGTCCGCTTGATAATATCGTCTAATGTTTGATTATCCATATTTTTTAATCTGTTGCATTCAAACAGTAGATTGCAGTGGTTTGTTGAGTTGATTGTATGAATAGATTGATAATAGAGGTCCTAATACCAAAGACAACCAATTGAAATATCTCAATCCCTCGAATAATGCCTTGTCGTCTAACAAGTAAAAAGATACGTGAAACAATCCATTTACTAATAAAATAGAGCCAATGGAGACGAGCATTATATAGTAAGCAGTTTTAATTATTGACATAGGTTAACTTTTAGTTAGTGTAAATCTTGGCAACATGTATCACCCCTAAATATACTCAACATTAGGATTGGATAGGCTACAATTTTATCAGTATAAAGTCATAATTCTCTTCAAGCTATCAGTCGTTTTTTTTGCGTAAGGGATGGGAAGCATAGCCGCCTTAGCGGCTAGTCCGATAGGTTTGGGGCGTTGTTTTGTGGCAAGGAGGACCGCAGCGAAGCGGAGTGCTGGAGAGCCCGACCTCCTGCGCGCGGGGGGCTACAACTTAGGCGAATTAATAAACCACCTCATCTACAATGAATACTCTAATAAGGGGTTTGACAAACACAAATGAAGTAGAAGTGGGGCTTAGCATGAGGATACGCCCAAATAAAGCCACAAAATATGATGAAAAAGCATGGTTAAGACTAACAAAACCGCCTAATTGCAGTTAATATAGAGAAGGTGGAGAAAAAGGGGTCTACCCTACTCCTACTTCATCAATATTCATCTATTATAGTGTATATTTGTGGTCTATGAAGAACATGAGAAATTTTTGTGTGATTGCCCATATTGATCATGGGAAAAGTACCTTATCTGATCGCTTGTTGGAGTTTACTCAGACCATCAATGAGCGTGCTATGCAGAATCAGGCATTGGATGATATGGATATCGAGAGAGAACGAGGGATCACCATCAAAAGTCACGCTATCCAAATGTATTATGACCATACGGATGGCGAGAAGTATGTCTTCAATCTAATAGACACTCCTGGTCACGTGGATTTTTCGTACGAAGTGTCTCGGTCTATAGCGGCTTGCGAAGGCGCGCTTCTCCTCGTAGATGCGTCGCAAGGAATACAGGCTCAGACGATCTCGAATCTTTATCTGGCGATAGAGAACGATCTGGATATCGTGCCTGTGATCAACAAGGTCGATATGGAGTCTGCGGATGTGGAACTCGTCAGTGACCAGATCATAGACCTAATCGGATGTGATAAAGAGGATATCATCCTCGCTAGTGGTAAGACGGGACTCGGTGTGCCTGAGCTGATGGCGGAGATCGTAGATAAAATCCCTGCTCCTAGTGGAGATCCTAATGCGCCGCTACAAGCCTTGATATTTGATTCCGTGTTTAACCCATATCGTGGAGTGATTGCGTACTTCAGAATATATAATGGCACCATGAAAAAGGGTGACCTCGTACACTTTGTAAATACAGAAAAGCAGTACCACGCGGATGAAATAGGGATTCTGCAAATGGATATGGTGCCTAATAAAGAGTTAGGTGCTGGAAATGTGGGCTACATCATCACAGGTATCAAGACAAGTAGTGAGATAAAAGTGGGTGATACGATGACGCTGGCTGATAATCAATGTGATGCCGCCATTGATGGATTTGAGGATGTGAAGCCAATGGTATTTGCAGGTATATTCCCGCTTGATAATGACGACTTTGAAGACTTGAGAGATAGTCTTGAAAAACTACAACTGAATGATGCATCCCTAGTGTTTGAGCCAGAGTCTTCTGCAGCCCTGGGTTTTGGGTTTAGGTGTGGATTTTTGGGTATGCTGCACTTGGAGATCATCCAGGAGCGTCTGTCTCGTGAGTTTAATCAAGAAGTGATCACGACGATTCCTAACGTATCGTACTA